>CAMPAR010000040.1 GCA_946632055.1 uncultured Lachnospiraceae bacterium | reverse complement strand
TTTTTCGAAACCCGTTTGATTTTCCGTCCGAACAGGATCATCCGCTCGATGATCCGCTTGAATTTGATGTGATCCGGCTCCGATTCCGGGTCCACAGGGTCCACCATGATGTGGTGCATGCCGAGCCTGCGTGCGCCGAGCACATCGGTCAGAAGCTGGTCGCCCACGAAAAGCGTGTTCTGGAGATTCGTCCCGAGCATCTTCATGGCCTTGCGGTAGCTTTTTCTCGATGGCTTCTCCGCGTCCGTCAGGTACAGGGAATCCACCGCGTCCGCGAAGGGCTTCACCCGCTCTTCATGATTGTTGGAAATCAGGCAGGTCCTGAAGCCGATCTTCCGAAGCATCAGGAAGAAATCCGCGGTTTCGGCGGTCGCCGGCGCGTCGTGAGGAACCAGCGTGTTGTCGATGTCGAAAATCACGGCGCGGAACCCGTTCTCATATTCTGTTTGAAAGTCGATGTCCTGAATACTGTCTGCCCGTCTTTCAGGAATAAAGAGATGTCCGAACATTATTTTTTCTTGAGGAGTTTCATGATTTCTTCGCCGAAGGTTTCCACGTCCTTGAATTCCCGGTTGACGCTCGCGAAGCGCACGTAGGCCACTTCATCCAGCTCCTTTAAGCGGTCCATGATGATCTCGCTGATCATGGACACCGGAATTTCCTTCTCTCCGGTATTGAAGAGCTGATTCTCGAGATCGTCGAGAAGTCTTGATACCTGCTCCGCCGATACCGGCCGCTTGTGGCAGGCCAGCATGATGCCCTTTTCCGCCTTCATGCGGTCATAGGCTTCCCGGGTTTCGTCTTTCTTGATCACCATCATCGGAAAGCGTTCCAGACGCTCATAGGTGGTAAAGCGCTTGCCGCAGCTGCCGCATTCCCGGCGTCTTCTGATCGCGTTCTGCTCATCCGCGGGGCGTGAATCAATCACCTTGGTATCATCGTAATTACAAAACGGACATCTCATGGATGGTTTTCTCCTTTTGTGTTCTTCAGTACCTATTTTTTCGGTAAAACACAGGCGTTTTACCGCGCGCCGGGGCATCTTTTTCTCTTCGCCCCGTGCGCATAAAACATTCTAGAAGGAATGGCCGCCGCCTCCGCCGGAGTGACCGCCGCCTCCGCCTCCGCCGCCGCCGGAACGGCCTCCGCCGCCTCCGCTGCTCGTCTGGATCGGATCATAGCGCCTCGTCTGGTGAGAGAACTGCGCGTTTCCTTCCCCGCCTTCGAAATTAGCGCGGGCGCCCTCCAGGATCTCCTTCTGCCGCGGCGCCTTGAGCCGGGTTACCGTACGGACAATGATGAAGTTCACAAGAAGCGCGATGATCAAAGCGAGCAGGGCGTTCGACACGTATTTCATCGGCTGGGCGATCCGCCCGCCGTCCAGGAGCGTGTAGATTTCGCGGAAGGCTTCCGCCGCGCACTCGTAATACTCGCCGCGCGAGGCATATTTGTAAATATTGTCCGTGATCGTCTCGGAACGGGAAGACGGGATCGTCTGATAAAAGGCATCCTGACAGTAAATATATATCTTCCGGTTGTCCATGTCAATCAGAAAAACCGCGCCGTCCGTCAGTCCGAAGAGATTCTGGTAGCAGGATTTCGCGTAGGCATCTGCGGAAGAAGGATTTCCGCCCTCCGGAACGGACTGGAAGGCGATGTTTCCGAAGGCCGTGATCGGCTGCATCACTTCAAGGAGCGCCGCTTCCTCCTCGTCGGTAAGAAGCTCCGCATCGTCCCGGACCGCCGTCTGTCCCTCCGATGCGGCAAGCGCGGGGTGCGGAACCAGAAGGAGAAGGAACAGGGAAAGAACCGGCAGCAGCTTCAGGATAATTCTCTTTCTCATTTTCCGCCTCTCTTTCCGAACTGCGGCAGCGGCCGCATCGTCTGCCGGTTATGCTCCCGGATGATATCGTAGATCGACCAGGCGATCAGCGCCATCACAACGCTCGACGCCGCGTAATAATACAGGTCCTGTACCGGATTGACCAGCCAGGTAATGACCGCGATCAGAATGCCGGCCGCCGGTTTTAACAGCGTCAGGATTTTCTCCCGGAACGGCGCTTTCGCGGTGTCCTGCTTCCGGCGTTTATTCGGGCGTCCGCGCTTCGATGCGGCGTTCCAGATAAATCCCGCGATAAAAATGACGCCGAAGATCAGCATGCCGATGAAAATGCCGCCGTCAAAAATCCACGGGATGTAATCCAGGATGTAGGGGCCGATGATGAACGCGGCAACGATCAGCGCCCCGATCAGGACACTGCTGGCATTCTTCTTCTTTTTCTTCACGGTTTTCTTCGGCGCCGCATTCTCCGGTGCCGGCGGGGCACTTCCGCCCGTTTCCGCGGCCTGCCGCTTCCTCGCGTCCTGCAGTCCCCGGTCGTCGAGGTCATGCTCTCTCGTATAGGTCCGGTTCAGCTGCACATTGACAATCAGCATGCTGATGAGCGCGAGGAAAGCCGATATCAGAAGCGCCTTTACGGGCGTCAGCGTCAGAAGGAAATTCAGCGCGAAGAAGAAGGGCACGGCCAGAAGAAGCGAGCCGAGAATGTACTTTGCGAACGATACCGGAAGATCCGCAGCGACCTTTCCGGTCTGTCCGTTCACGACCGCGTAGCTGACGCGCTTGTTGCTGCGGGAGCGCAGGGCAAGGAACCAGACCGGAAAATATCCGAGCTTCTCCGCTTTCTTTTCGGGGGAAAGCTGGTTCTTCAGCGCCGTGTCGCTGATTTCATAGCCCGAGAAGGCCGGATCCTTCAGGAGATTCGAGCGGAAATAATCCGCCGCCATATCGGACGCGTCCTCCGAGTACAGGGACTGGTCCACGTCGCCGACATCCGCGTAGAACCCGGACAGATAGGCCGGAGTGAACTCCTTCGCGTCCTGCACGCGGAAGGGGGAAATCGCCTCGGAAAGCGTATCGTTGAAGGTGGAGGCGGCGTCGAAGGAAGCGCCCTCGTATTCCGCCCGGATTTCCTTCGTCAGCCGGTAGTGATCCGTAATGATGTAGTTGCCGCTCCGGTGGCTCTTCTTGCCTTCCACGTTGACCCGGCGGTTCTTTCCGAAATCATAGGTCCAGTAAGGCATGTAGATTCCGCGGAATTTCTCGATTTCGGTCTCGCTTCTCATCCAAGAAGGCGCAAAGATCGCTTTCTTCAGCTTCTTCCGGTAGGCCTTCTCGCAGTCCTGCTTCGTCTTGCTGAAGGGAATGATATAGGCCGGATATTTCTGCCGCATGAGCCTGCCCCGCAGCACCACGGAATCGCCGCAGAAGCTGCAGAAGGTGCTCGCCGTCTCGTCGGTCGCGACGAGCTCGGCGCCGCAGTTCGGACAGGTGTAAAGGAGCGCGTCGTAGGTTTTGACCTGATGCGTCACATTCGGATCGTAGGGGTCGGTTTCCGCCTCCACGTAGTGCGGATAGCTGTCCGTAAAATCCTCCACCTTCTCCGTCCGGCCGCAGTGCGGACACTTTAAGAGCTGTGAGGCCGGATCAAACAGAAGGCTTGATCCGCAGCCAAGACACTTAATCATGGATTCTCCTTTGTGGTACTTTGATCTCCGGAATGCTCCGTGCTACGCACTCCCGCATTCCGGCAAACATTCGCATTCCGCCCTCTTCGGGCTTCATGCTCATGTTTGTTCGTTCGCCGAATTTCAACAGCAGACTGCAAGCAGTCCTCTGTTGAACCTCAGCTCACTTGGATCAGCTCATGTTTCCAAACTCGCTCATCTGAAGCTTCGGATTGCGCTCCTGCACCATACCGACGGACCAGCTGTTGATGAAGAGAAGCAGCGGATTGTCCTGGAGGTCGGTAATGCGCTTCATGTCCTGCGTGCCCTGAATCTTCGAAACGTCGATTTCCTGCGGATTCGTGACCCAGCGGATGTACTCGTAGGGCAGCTGCTCGAGGCCGATTTCCACATGGTATTCGCTCTCCAGACGGAATTTCAGCACGTCGAACTGCAGCACGCCGACCGCGCCGACGATGATTTCCTCCATGCCTGCATTCACTTCCTTGAAAATCTGCACGGCGCCCTCGAGCGCGATCTGGTAAATGCCCTTCGTGAACTGCTTTCGCTTCATCGTATCGAGCTGCCTGACGCGCGCGAAATGGTCCGGCGCGAAGGTCGGGATATTGCCGAAGCGGAACTTTTTCCCGGGGCCGACGAGGGTGTCGCCGATGTGGAAAATGCCCGGATCGAAGATGCCGATGATATCGCCGGCGTAGGCCTCCTCCACGATTTTCCGCTCCTCCGCCATCATCTGCTGCGGCTGCGTCAGCCTCAGGTTCCGCTCGCCCTGCATGTGATACACTTCCATCCCGGCGTCGAACTTGCCGGAGACGATGCGCATGAAGGCGATGCGGTCGCGGTGCGCCTTGTTCATGTTGGCCTGAATCTTGAAAACAAAGGCCGAGAACTGGTCGTCATAGGGTGAAATGACACCCTCGGAGCTCTCGCGGGAGAGCGGCTCATAGGTCATCCTCAGGAAATGCTCGAGGAAGTTCTGCACGCCGAAGTTCGTGAGCGCGGATCCGAAGAAGACCGGGCTCTGAAGTCCCGCGCTGACCTTCTCCTGATCGAATTCCTCTGCCGCGCCATCCAGAAGCTCGAGGTCCTCTCTTAACTTTTCTTCCGCCGAAGTGCCGATCACAGAAGCCGCCTTGTCCATCGAAACTTCCTCGGTTTCCAGGACATGCTGTCCGCTCTGGGCTGCGGTAAATTTTGTGATTTTTTCCGTCGTCCGGTCATAAACGCCCTGGAAGGACTTACCGGAGCCGATCGGCCAGGTGATGGGGCAGGTCCGGATGCCGAGCACGGATTCGATCTCGTCCATCAGCTCGAAAGGGTCGTTGATTTCCCGGTCCATCTTGTTGATGAAGGTGAAGATCGGGATGTGGCGCATCACGCAGACCTTGAACAGCTTGATCGTCTGCGGCTCCACGCCCTTCGCGCCGTCGATCACCATGACCGCGGAATCCGCCGCCATGAGCGTCCGGTAGGTGTCCTCGGAGAAGTCCTGGTGTCCGGGCGTGTCCAGAATGTTGATGCAGAAGCCTTCGTATTCGAACTGAAGCACGGAGCTCGTGACCGAGATTCCTCTCTGCTTCTCGATTTCCATCCAGTCCGAGACCGCGTGCTTCGCGGTTTTCCGCGCCTTGACGGAGCCCGCGGTATTGATGGCGCCGCCGTATAGCAGAAATTTTTCCGTCAGTGTTGTTTTGCCGGCATCCGGATGGCTGATGATCGCAAAGGTGCGGCGGCGTTTGATTTCGTTATCGTATTTTCCCATAGAGTTTCATTTCCTTCTCTTGTACTTCCGCGTCCGAAAGCCGAGAAATTTCCGGGTTTCGGACGATTCCTGTTAAGACTGCCTCTTTAAGCTCCCGGCCTTACGGCGGACCGCCCGGGCAGCCTTTCGGGAGCTTTCAGAGATGATCCTCCGGGAGCGCAATCTTTATTAAGTTTCTGACGAGCTTCTCGATGGTCCCGTCTTCAAAAGGAACGTCCAGCCCGACTTCCCGGAGCTCTTCCCGGTAGAATTTCTTCGCGGAAAGGCGGCAGAGCTGAAGATACGACTTCCAGGCCGCGTCATAGTCCGCATCCATTTTGACCTTGTACTGCATCGCGCAGACCGAGGCCAGCACATAGTCGATATAGTAGAAGGGGTTTCCGAAAATGTGGCCCTGGCGCTGCCACCAGCCGCCCTCGCCGAAGAAGGGATCTCCGTCGAAATCGAGCTCCGGCCGGTAGACCTTCTCCAGATCCTTCCAGACCTGCTTTCTCTCGGCAGGCGTCATGTCGGGCTTTTCGTAGACGATGTGCTGGAACTCGTCCACCATGCTGCCGTAGGGCAGGAAGGCGCAGGCGTCCTCGAAATGCATCGTCCGGTAATCGTCCGCCCGGTCGCCGAAGAAGCGGTTCATATAATCATAGGTGAAGTACTCCATCGACATTGAGTGGATCTCGGCGGTTTCCATCGTAATATCCCGGTGCTCGGCGATCTTCTCATCGCGCACCAGGAAGCCCTGGAAGGCGTGGCCGCACTCGTGGGTGATGACGTCCACATCGCCGGAGGTTCCGTTGAAGTTCGCGAAAATGAAGGGCGCCTTGTACTTCGGAAGGTAGGTCATGTAGCCGCCCTGCTCCTTCGTTGGCCGGCCAAGCACGTCAAAGAGGTCGTTTTCCATCATGAAATCCATGAATTCCCCGGTCTCGGCGGAAAGCGCGTGATACATGTCCTGCCCCGCCTTCAGGATTTCCTCAGGCGTTCCCTGCGGCTTCGGATTTCCTTCCGGGAAGTACATGCCGGAGTCGTACACCTTCAGCTTCTCCAGGCCCAGTCTTCCCGCGCGCTTTTTCTCAAGCTCCGACACGAAGGGCACGAAGGCTTCCTTCACCTGTTTCCGGAAGTTTTCCACCATCGCGCGGTCGTAGTCGTTGCGGTTCATGCGGTAATAGCCGAGCTCGATGTAGTTCTCATAGCCCATGAGATGCGCCTGCTCGGTGCGGTTCTTCACCATCTTGTCGTAGATCTCGTCGATTTCGTCCGTGACGCTGAGGAACCAGCGGCTGACAGCCTCCCAGGCCGCCTTCCGAACCGCCCGGTCCTCCGAGGTCTGGAAGACGCGCATGCGGGTCAGATTGCAGACTTCGCCGTTGAAATCAATCTTCGCCGTCGCGATCAGCTTCGAATAGCGGGTGGAGAGCGCGTTTTCTTCCTGCATCAGCGGAATCAGCTTCGTATCGAAGGCCTTCATCGCGATCTCGATGTTCTTGAACATCACTTCTCCCGTGGTCTTCGCCATCTCCTTGCGGTATGGCGACTCGTACAGGGCCTTTTTATACGCCATGTCGACGTCCTGAAGAAGGGGCATGTTTTCGTCGTAGAAGTCGTTCTCCTTCTCGTAGAATTCGTCCGTCGTGTCGATGGAATGACGGATACTCGAGAGCGTCATATTGGTGTAGAGCTCGTCCATCATGGCCGTGTAGCGCTCATGAATCTTCAGAAGATCGCTTCCGCTTCCGGCTTCCCGGATGGCGGCGATCAGCGATTCGACTTCCGTCCTGGTCTTTTCCACATCCACACGGACGTAGGGCATATCCTTGAATTTCATGGTCTGTTTCTCCTTATGCTCAGTTTACTGAATCTTTTATTTTAATCGCCCGTTTCGTTTTCCCGGGCGTCAAACGCTGATCGAAGCGCTTCCCGGACCGTCAGCACCGCTCCCGGCGAAACCGAAAGCTCGTCGACGCCGCTTTCGAGGAAAAAGCCGGCAAGCCCGGGATCGGAGGCGCTTTCGCCGCAGACGCCGAAGGGAATTCCCGCCCTGTGCGCGGCCGAAGCCGCCGCCTGAAGAAGCGCGCGGACCGCCGGATGCAGTCCGGCGTCTTCCGGGTCTCTCACCGCATCTTCGCCGGATTTTGCGAGCGTAAAGCGGGTCAGGTCGTTCGTGCCGCAGGAAAAGAAATCGGCTTCCTTCGCGATTTCCTCCGCGTCCAGCGCGGCCGCCGGCGTTTCGATCATCACGCCGATCTCGGCCCCGGCCGAGGGGATCCCCTCTTCCTTGAGTTCCCGAAGGACCTGCTCTGACATCGCTCTCGCCGCTGATACCTCCGCCGCCTCAGTCACCATCGGGAGGAGGATTCTTAAATTCCCTTCGGCCGCCGCGCGGTGCAGCGCCCGAAGCTGGGTGCGGAACACCTCGGGATGTTCGAGCGAATACCGGATTCCGCGGCTCACATCATCCGTGTCCCTAAGCTCCGGATCGAAGTAGGGCGCGAATTTATCGGGCGAGGGATCCAGGGTCCGGATGGTCACAGGTTTCCCCTCCATGCCTTCGATCAGCGCGCGGTACACACTGAGCTGTGTCTCCTCGTCCGGAAAATCCTCCCGGTCAAGATACAGGAATTCACTGCGGAACAGTCCGATTCCGTCCGCGCCGCTTCTTAATACGGCGGGAAGATCCTGCAGGGAGCTGATATTGCATTCCACGCGGATTCCGGGCACCCGGAGGCCTGAGCCGTTTTCCGAGAAGCGGCGCCGAAGCGCGGCCTCCCGTTCAATCTCTTCCGAGCGGCGCAGGACTTCCTTCTGACGCGTTTCCTCATCCGGGTTCAGCACGATGAATCCGCGGCTTCCGTCGAGAAGCACGCTTTCTCCCTCCGCCGGGATGCGCGGAACGCTCTCCGGCGCGATGACGGCAGGGATTCCCATGATCCGCGCGAGCACCGCCACGTGCGAGGTCGGACTGCCCTCTTTTAAAAGCAGTCCAAGAAGCCTCGTACGCTCGAGCCTCACAAGCTCTCCCGGAAGGATCGAATCCGCCGCGAGAATCGCGGGGAAGGGAAGATCCGCAGTCCTCGGCTGCTCCCCCACAAGCTTCCGCAGGATCCGTTCCGCCACGTCGTAAAGGTCCTGCGTACGCTCCCTGAAGTAGGGATCCTCCGTTTTCTGAAGGACCGCCGCGTACAGCCTTGCGGCGTCCTCGACGGCCGCCTCCGCGCGCTGCCTTTTTCCGTATACCGCGGCGCGGACGGACTTTTCGAACTCGCTGTCCAGCGCGATCATCTGGTGGCTCCGAAACAGCAGTCCGGCGTCCTGCCCGAGCTCCTCCGTCACCTCGGACGCGAGGCGCCCATAGGCCTCCGCGACGGCCCGCCCGGCTTCCTGAAAGCGCGCCCATTCCGCGTCCGGATCCGAAGACGGACGGCGGTCGATCGTTCTCTTTTCATGTTCGAAGAAAAAGACCGGCCCCAGAACGGTTCCGCCGGAAACTCCTCTTCCCTGAATCACCTGCATGCTCGTACTCCTGCAGCGTTAAATGTAAGTATAATCTATAGAATTATACCAAATGTAGCGCTGAAAAGCAACGATCACATTGATCTTTCCGGCTTTTTCTGGTATCATAGGGCTGCAGGTCATTGAGACAGAGCAAAATCAGTGAATCGGCAGCGGACCTGCAATGATCTCCTAAGAAAGGATCTATCGAATGGAATACTCTTATTCGGACGCCCGCAGGCTGGGCGAACGCTGCTACCGTGAAAAGGTTCTGGCCGGTGAATATCCCTATCTGCAGGTACTTGAGGAAATCACGCGCCATTCCGGCGTGATCTCCGAGCAGCACCTCGGAATTCAGGAAATCCCGATCGACCTCATCGCGGGCACCTACGCGGCCGGCCGCCATACGGCCTTTGCCGCGAACTTCATGCCGCTCATGAACGACGGCACGGAATTTGCCGCGAAATACCGGGCGCTCATGCAGGCCCATGAGAAGGAAGGCATCCACGATCCGGTCAAGGTTTACGAATATCTGCACCGTTACTACGCGGTGGAGGGCAATAAACGAATCAGCGTCCTCAAGCTTTTCGGGGCGGTTTCCGCGCCGGCAGACGTCACCCGGCTCATTCCCGCGCGCTCCGAAGACCCCGAAATCCGCGTTTATTTCGAGTTTCTGCAGTTCTACAAGGTCGTGCCGGTCAATTATCTGATCTTCTCGGAGCCCGGCGATTATGAGGCTTTTCTGAAGCTTACAGGCTTTTCGGCGGAGAATCCGCCCGAGGAGACGGATCTTCTCGACCTGCACGCTTCCTTCATGCGCTTTAAGAGCGCCTACGAGTCGCTTGGCGGGGACAAGCTTCCGAAGCTGACGGACGGAGACGCCTATCTTCTGTATCTGAACATCTACGGCTACCGGGAAACCCTTGACAGCGTCCCGGAGGAGATCCGGAAGAATCTCGAGAAGATCTGGGACGAATTCGAGCTTCATACGAAACAGCGGACTGTCGAGCTCGTGATGACGGCGGAATCCGGCAGCAAGAAGAGCCTCCTCGAGCGCATCTTCTCGCCGGAGAAGGAGCTTCAGATCGCGTTCATCTATGAGAAAACGCCCGAAACACTCAGCTGGACCTACAGCCATGAACTCGGGCGCGCTCACATTGACGAGCATTTCAAGGGCCGGATTCAGACGAAAACCTACGAAAACGCCGATGAGGACGGTCGTATCGACGATATCCTTGAGGAAGCGGTTTCGGACGGCGCGGATATCATCTTCGCCACCTCCGCGAAGTTCCTAAGCGCCTGCCTGAAGGCCGCCGTGCGCTTCCCCGAGGTCAAAATCCTCTGCTGCGCGCTGAACTTCGCCCACCGCTACATCCGCACCTACTACGCGCGCACCTACGAGGCCAAGTTCGTCTCCGGCGTGATCGCCGGCGCCATGGCCGATAACAACAAGATCGGGTATCTGGCGGACTGCCCCTTCAACGCGAACATCATCAATCTGAACGCCTTCGCGAACGGCGTGAAAATGGTCAATCCCCGCGCCAGCATCCACGTAGTCTGGACCGATGAAATCGGCGCGGATCCCGAGAAAACCTTCTGGAACGAGGGCATCAGCATCATTTCCGGGCGCGAGCTGATCACGCCGGTCAATGAATACGCGCGTGATTTCGGTCTCTACCGCTATACCGATTCGCATGAGGTGGAGAGCCTCGCGATGACGCTCTGGAACTGGGGCGTCATCTACCAGAAGATCATCGAGAGCATCCAGGACGGCAATTGGGAGGATGTGGACAAAAAGGCCAACCGCCGCGCGCTGAACTATTTCTGGGGCTTCAATTCCGAGGCGATCGAGCTCATCATCAACAAGAGCGTTCCGGACGGCGTCGCAAGACTCGCGCGTTTCCTCGCCAGCAGCATCAAATCCGGCGCCATGACGCCCTTCTACGGAATCCTTCGCTCCCAGGAGGCGGTCATCTCCTCCGAAGTCAAGGGCACGCTTCCGATGAAGGATCTGACGGAAATGAACTGGCTTCTGGACAATATCGTCGGGCACATTCCGGCGATCGAAGACCTGCGTCCGGAGGGACGGGCGCTCATGATGGTACAGGGAACCGGAAAGACCATTCCGCAGGGAGGCCGTGAATGAAAATCCTGATTGTGGCCGATCACGAGTCCCGCAGAATCTGGGACTTTTACGAACCCGGCATGCTGAACAAATATGACCTGATCCTCTCTGCCGGAGACCTGCACCCGCACTACATGTCCTTTCTCGCGACCATGTGCCGGACGGAGGTTCTGTATGTCCACGGCAATCACGACGACTGCTACGAGAAGATGCCGCCCGAGGGCTGCACGGATATCGACGGGCAGGTCTACAACTTCCGAGGGCTGCGCATTTTCGGGCTTGGCGGCTCGATGCGCTATAAGAACGGCGTGAACATGTATACCCCGCAGGAAATGAAGCGCCGCATCCGCCGCGCCTCCCTGCAGATCATGAAGAACCGCGGCTTCGACATTCTCTTAACCCACGCGCCGGCGCGCGGGCTGAACGACGCCGAGGATCTTCCGCATCTCGGCTTTGAGGAATTTCTGACCCTGATGGACAAGTACGAGCCGCGCTATTTTATTCACGGCCACAATCACAAGGAATACTCCTCGGGCTTCAAACGCGAGGACCGCTACAAAAACACCATCGTCATCAACGCCTGGGAGACCTATGAGCTGGACTACCCGGACGAGTGGCTTACGAAGGGGAAGCGGTAATGTATTTTAAAGCACAAGGAAATCCCCGGGCAGAATGCCCGGGGATTTCCTTGTGTATATGGCGGAACTCGCCTGCGAGATGGGTGTTCTCCTGCGGCGTGGTTTCACATACGCCTTGTGAGAACACCCATTACCCTCGGCTCGAGCGTATGACAGTTGGGCTTCTGAAACCATCGCCTGCGAGACGGGATTGTCCTCCTGCGGCGCGATTTCCTATCCGCCTTGTGAGAACACCCATTACCCTCGGTTCGAGGTATCGAATATTACGCGCCGGGAAGGATGACCTTCGACGGGCACTTTTCCGCGCATTTGCCGCACTGGGTGCACTTCTCGTAGTCAATGTGCGCGATATTGTTCGTGACGGTGATCGCTCCCGCTTCGCACTGACGCACACAGAGCGTACAGCCGATGCAGCCGGCCTCGCAGCTCTTCTTCACGATCGGGCCTCTCTCCTTGTTGGAGCACTGCACGCGGATCCGGTTCTTCACCGGCACGATCTCAATGAGCCCCTTCGGGCAGGCTTTCACGCAGAGGCCGCAGGCCACGCATTTGTTTTCGTTCACGACTGCCACGCCGTTCACGACTTTAATGGCGTCGTTCGGGCAGACCGTCTGGCAGGAGCCGAAGCCCAGGCAGCCGTAGTCGCATTCCGTCACATTCATGCCGGAAAGCACCGCTGTCCGGCAGTCCTTCACGCCGATGTAGTTGCCCTGGTTATGGGTCACGTCGCAGGAGCCCTTGCACTTGACAAAGGCGGCCTTCTTCTCCACTTCACCGGCCTCGACGCCCATGATCGCGCCGATCTCTTCCGCGACCGGCGATCCGCCGACGGGGCAGCCGTTCACCGGCGCTTCGCCCTTCGCAATGGCCGCCGCCATCGCGTCGCAGCCCGCATATCCGCAGGCGCCGCAGTTGTTGCCCGGAAGCACCGCGCGTACCGCCGCTTCCTTTTCGTCAACGTCCACATGAAACTTCTTTCCGGTTGCCACAAGGCCCACGCCCACGACGAGGCCGACGAGAGCGATGACGGCAACGGTAATCAGTATGATCTGCATTTTCCGTCCCTCCCCTTTAGAATGACAGGCCCGAGAAGCCCATGAATGCAATGGACATGAGAGCCGCCGCGATCAGGACGATCGGCGCGCCGCGAAGCGGAGCCGGGATGTCCTTTTCGTTGATGCGTTCACGGATGCTCGCCAGAATGACGATCGCGAGCGTAAAGCCGAGCGCCGTACCGAAGCCGGAAAGCACCGACTCCAGGAAATCGTACTCGTTCTGCACGTTGGTCAGCGCCACACCGAGCACCGCGCAGTTCGTTGTAATTAACGGCAGGAAAATGCCGAGCGACTGGTAAATCGCGGGCGAGGTCTTCTTCAGGAACATTTCAACGATCTGTACAAGCGCCGCAATGATCAGGATGAAGACGATGGTCTTCATGTAATCGATGCCGAGCGGAGCGAGCACGTAGGTATACAGCAGGCTCGTGACGGCCGAAGCGATCGTAATGACAAAGATGACCGCGCCGCCGAGCGAAGCCGAAGCCTTCATCTCGCGGGAAACGCCGAGGAAGGAACAGATGCCGAGGAACTGGTTCAGGACGACGTTGTTGATTAAGGCGCCGCCGACAATGAGGAGGATCACATTTTTCAGCATGACTCGCTTCCTCCTTTCGCGGTTTCAGAAGGCGCGGCCTTTTCCGCCTTTTTGCACTCCGAAGCCATCGCGCATCCCGCACAGCCCATATCGCAGCCGTCGGATTCGACGAGCTTTCTCTGGCGGGTCTTGATGCCGACCGCGTTCATGATCGCGATGAAGAGCGCGATCACAAGGAAGGCTCCCGGGGGCTGTACGAAAATGGCAACCGGCTCGAAGGATTCCGGGAAAACCGAAATGCCGAAGAAGGTGCCGTTGCCGAGAAGCTCGCGGACGATGCCGGCGAGCGTTAAGGCCGCCGTAAATCCGAGGCCCATGCCGAGGCCGTCCATCGCGGAAAGGCCGACCGAGTGCTTATTCGCGTAGGCTTCCGCACGCCCTAAAATGATGCAGTTGACGACGATCAGCGGAATGTAGATGCCGAGCGCCGAATACAGGGACGGAAGGTAGGCTTCGATGAGAAGCTCCGTCACCGTCACGAGGGAGGCCACGACCACAATGTAGGCGGGAAGCCGGACCTGGTCCGGAATGATCTTCCGAAGCAGTGAGATCACGATATTCGAAAGGATCAGAACCGCCGTTGTGGAGAGTCCCATGCCGATGCCGTTCATCGCGCGCGTCGAAACCGCGAGCGTCGGACACATGCCGAGCATCAGGATCAGCGTGGGGTTTTCCTTGATAATGCCGTTATAAAGGCGTTCAATGTACTTATTCACCGAAGCTGCCTCCTTTCAGGACATTGTGATAAAAATCGAGGCCGGCGTTGACCGCGTTCGTCACCGCGTTGGACGTAAAGGTACAGCCGGAAATGCCGTCGATCTCGTCATCCGTCGACGCGCCGCCGCCCTTCAGCATTTTGAAGAAGCGGACCGCCTTATTGCTGAACTGCTCATAGAACTCCGGCTCCGCCGCCTGCATACCCATGCCCGGGGTTTCCGTGAGTTCCGTAAACGCAATTCCCTGCACCACGTCATCCGCGCTGATGCCGACGGAAAGCGTCACGTCGCCGTCGTAGCCGTCGCCGGAAGTTACGCTGATGCCGTAGCCGATGACTTCCCCAGCCGCGTTCTTTCCGACAATCGCTTCATTGATCTTCACCTTGCCGAAATCGGTGCCGTAATTCTCGCCCGCCATGTCGGCAATCAGCTGATCCAGCGCCTCGTCCGGCTCGAAGTTCTCCGCTTCCGGAAGCACGGTCTTATAGGAGGCCAGCTTCTCGAGGCGCTTCTGCTCCTCGATCGTTTCCTTCGTCATGGCGTACACGCCGCCGAGCGCCGCGCCTGCCACGATCGTAATCGCGACCAGCACGATGACCGGTTTCGGAATCTTCTTCCAGAAGGGCAGCCTCGGCTCGCCGTTCTGCAGCGCGATGGCCGATTTCCGGTACGCGTAGGGCTTCGGAATGATATAGGTTTCAATGAGCGGCGTGAAGAGGTTCGCGATAATGATCGAGTAGCTGAACGAATCCGCCGCGCTGCCCGCCACCCGGAACAGCGCGCCGAGCACGCCGATCAGGACGCCGTAGACCGTCTGGCCGAGCCGGCTCACGGGCGAAGTCGTATAGTCCGTCGCCATGTAGAAGGCGCCCATAATGACACCGCCGCCGCACAGATGCGCGAGCAGGAACTTCGGGTCGAAGCCGTGTCCGCCGAAGAAGCCCATGAAAAGCGTAAAGCCGATGATGACGGAGAAGCAGATCTGCCCGTGGATGATGTCCATGGCCCAGAGCACCAGGCCGCCGAGCATCAGCGCGAAAATGGACGCGCCGATGACGCCGCCGCCGGTTCCGAGGAACATCGCCGTGATGTTGACGGATTTGCCCGCCGCAAGCTCCGCGACCGGGGTCGCGGTCGCGACACCGTCCACCTCAAAGAGCGTCATCGATTTGCCGAAGCTGATCAGAAGGAAGCAGCGGCCGGCAAGCGCGGGGTTGATAAAGTTTTTCCCGAGGCCGCCGAAGCAGCACTTCGCCACGATGATCGCGAAGGCCGCGCCGATGATCGGACCGTAGAGCGGCGTCGAGGGAGACAGCGACAGCGCGAGAAGCAGTCCCGTCACAACCGCCGAGCCGTCCTTCCAGGTATCGGGTTTTTTACAGATTTTATCGAAGAGGAACTCCGAGAGTACGGCCGTTCCCACGCTCGACAGGATGATCCACAGGGAGTGCAGGCCGTTCACGACAACGCCGACCGCGGCCGCGGGCACAAGGGACGCCGCCACGAAATACATGATAAAGGGCGTCGTCCAGCGGTCTCTCGTCTGAGGGCCGGAGGAAAGATTCAGTAATTTTGTCATCATTTGCCTCCTCCCGCCGCGGCTTTCGCGGCTTCCGCGCGCTTCTTCGCCATGATTTCAGACTTGAACTGCCGGAAGGTCTGCGTCAGGGGACGCTTCGCGGGGCAGATATAGGAGCAGGAGCCGCAGGCCACGCACTCGAGCCCGTAGAGCTTCTTCTCATACCGCTCGAAATCGCCTTTTTCCGCGGTCTCCGCCATCATTCCGGGATTCAGTCCCTGCGGGCAGACCGTTGTGCAGCGGCCGCAGTGCAGGCAGGCCGTCTGCTGTCTTTCCGCCTTCTCGACCTCATCGACGGACAGAAGAAGGAGTCCGTTCGTGGTCTTGTGGATCGGAATATCGAGGCTGGAGAGCGTCAGTCCCATCATCGGGCCGCCGCAGATCGCCTTTTTCAGTTCCTTTCCTTCCTTCAGGCCGCCGCAGAACTCCGCGATCATCGCGAAGGATGTTCCGTCGCGGACGATGAGGTTCGACGGGTTCTTCACGGCGTCGCCGCTGACCGTCATCACATGCGTGCAGAGCGGTTCATGGAACAGCACCGCCTGACGCACCGCGTACAGCGTACCCACATTGTCCACGATGCAGCCGACGTCCGCCGGAAGCTTCGCCGTCGGGAAATCGATCCCGGCGATCACGGTGATGAGCGAGCGCTCGCCGCCCTGCGGATACTTCGTCGGAAGCGCCCGTACGCTGATTTTCTGCTTTCCGGCGCAGGCCTTCTCCATCGCTTCAATGGCTTCGGGCTTGTTCTTTTCAATCGCGATCACGCCCTCGGCATTCGGGAAGAGGCGAAGAACGATCTCCAGGCCTTCCACGATTTCCGAAGCGTACTCCCGCATCAGACGGTCGTTGCAGGTCAGGTACGGCTCGCATTCCGCGCCGTTCGCGATCACGTATTTGATGCCGTCCGGATTCTTCGGGGCCAGCTTCACGGAGGTCGGGAAACCCGCGCCGCCAAGGCCCACGATGCCCGCTTCCCGGACACGCCCGATGATCTCTTCCTTCGTCAGATTCGAAGCGTCCTGCTTCTCTCCGACGCCTTCCATTTTGGTGTATTCGCCGTCGTTTTCGACGACAATGCACTCCAGCATGCTTCCGGCGATCGTGCGGCGCTTTTCCACCGCCTTCACTTTCCCGGAGCAGGAACAGATAATGTTCGCGGATACGAATCCGTCCGCCTCAGCGATGCACTGTCCGACAAGCACGGGGTCGTTTTTCTTCACGACCGCCTTCGCGGGTTTTCCGATGTGCTGTCCCAGGACAAACACCATCTCCGTCCCCGCTTCCGGCCTGAATTCGAGGAGCTTTGCCTCTTTACTCAGTTCCTTGGCTTCTTTCGGATGTACGCCGCCGCGAAAAGTATTTCTCACAGTACCGACTTCCTCCCTCTCAAACATCAAAAACGGTCCCCGGAAACGCTTCCGGAAACTCATTATCAATATCTTACCAGAAATACCTGCGTTTGTAAATTAAATCTCTTTTAATCTATTTTTTAACAATTACCGGCTGAAGCGGATCATGTTCCAGGAAGCGGCGGGAAGCGTAATAGCGCCTTCTTTGACCGGCAGTTCGCAGGGCTTCACGGCCTCGGGATCGGAAGCCGTGTTGACCGCCTTCAGGTCCTTTCCGGTGAGCACGCGGTGCTGAACCGGGCGGAAGCCTTCGTATCCCTCCAGCTGGAGCTCGAGCTCGCAGGAATCCTCGAGCGAGCGGTTCACGGCAAACAGCGTCAGCGTGCCGTCTTCGTTATCCACGAGGATGCTTTCGACATAGGGGATCGCGTCCTTGTCGCCCGCCGCGTAGGATTCGCAGGAGACTTCAGTATGGAGCGCCGTCCCGCGGCCGTTCACGGAAGCGTCAAGGAAGGGATAGAAAATCGTCTGAGCCCAGGCTTTTCCGCCGTTCTCCGTCATGATCGGCGCGATGACGTTCACGAGCTGCGCGAGGCAGGCCATCTTCACGCGGTCGCAGTGCCGGAGCAGTGTGATCAGAAGGCAGCCGACGACCAGCGCGTCCTCGAGATTGTAGGCGTCCTCGAGAAGCGGCGGCGCGATCTGCCACTTCGGGATTTCCTTGTCCTGCTCATTCGAATGGAACCAGACGTTCCACTCGTCGAAGGAGAGGTTCAGCGTCTTGTCGGACTTCAGCTCTTCCCTGATTTCGTCGCAGATTCCGGCGGTCACGGTGATGAAGCGGTCCATGTCAAGAGACTGTCCGAGGTAGGCCGGCGTATCATTGTCGCGGTTTCCGTAGTAGTTGTGCAGCGAGAGGTAATCCACATGGTTGTAGCACTCGCGAAGCACCGTGCGCTCCCACTCGCCCCAGGTCGGCATGGTGACGTTCGAGGAGCCGCAGGCAACGAGTTCAATCGAAGGATCCACCCATTTCATGACCTTCGCCGTCTCGCAGGCAGTCCGGGCGTATTCATAGGCGGTCTTGTGGCCGATCTGCCAGGGGCCGTCCATCTCGTTTCCGAGGCACCACACCTTGATGTTGAAGGGCTCCTCGAAGCCGTTCTTCCGGCGCAGGTTGGCGTAATAGGTGTCCGTCGTGCTGTTGCAGTATTCCACCAGATTCCGCGCTTCCTCCGGGCCGCGCGTTCCGAGGTTCACCGCCATCATGACGTCCGTGCCGGCGCGCTTCGCCCACTCCTGGAATTCGTCGATTCCGACCTCATTCGTCTCCACCGACATCCACGCAAGCTCCATTCTCTTCGGGCGCTTTTCCTTCGGTCCCGTTCCGTCTTCCCAGTTGTAGCCGGACACGAAATTTCCGCCCGGATAACGCACGATCGGCACCTTCAGTTCCCGGATCATCTTCATGACGTCCTGCCTGAAGCCCATGTCGTCGGCAGTCTCGTGTCCCGGCTCATAGATGCCGCCGTAGACCGCCCGGCCGAGGTGCTCGATAAACGAACCGTAAATCCGTTCGCTGATCGGCCCGATCGCCTTGTTTCTGTCTGCAAGAATTTTTGCCTTCATTGCAAATAGTCTCCTCTTCTGTATGTAAAATTTAATTTTTTTATCCCTGTCTTCCCTGGCCGGAGAGATCGATGTCAAAGGCCGCGTAGGCGACGATG
>CAMPAR010000039.1 GCA_946632055.1 uncultured Lachnospiraceae bacterium | reverse complement strand
CCTCCTTCTTCTTCGTGTTGATCAGATCATCGTTTATGGCAATGCTTTGTGCCCTGACAGATGCCGCATCCATTCCGAACGCTGCAAGTATTGTTTTCTGAGTAGATGTTACAGAACGCGAACGCCTGTCCCCATACTACTTGAAAATCGCCCGGAGATGATTTAGAATGGATCACGTGAGGGAGGGAGAATATGAAACTGATTGATCTTCACTGTGACACGATTACGATGCTGGCGCACAGGAACGCGCATCTTCGGGAGAACGACATGCACATCGACCTGATGAAGCTGAAGAAAGCGGATCAGCTCGCCCAGTGCTTTGCGATCTTTGTGCACCAGAAGTGGTGTGAAAAGAGCGGCGTCAGCCCCTATGATTATTATAAGCAGAATGTGGAAGTCTTCCGGCGGGAAATGCGGGAGAACGCGGACCTGATCGCGCCGGCATTTAACAGCGCGGAGATTCTTTCGAATGATCAGAAAGGTCTGATGTCGGGGATTCTGACGATTGAAGCCGGAGAACCGCTGGAGGGCAGGACAGAGCGCGTGGAGGAATTTAAGAAGGACGGCGTGCGGATGATCACGCTGACCTGGAATTTTGAGAATGAAATCGGCTTCCCGAATACGACGGGCGGCCATCTGAAGCCGAAGGGGCGGGAGATCGTCGATGTGATGAATGAACTTGGCGTACTTGTGGACGTCTCGCACCTGTCGGACGAGGGCTTCTGGGACGTCGTGGAGCTCTCCCGCGGAAAATACCCCGTCGTTGCCTCGCATTCCGACGCGCGCGCCCTCTGCCCGCACAGCCGGAATTTAACGGACGAAATGCTCCATGCGCTCGGAAATACCGATGGCCTTGTCGGCGTCAATTACTGCGCGGATTTCCTGCGGGAGGGCGCGAATGACGCCACGATGGAGGCCGTGCTGCAGCATACCCTGCACCTCATTGACAAGGCCGGCGTGGAGCATGTGGGCTTCGGTTCGGATTACGACGGGATCGGCTCTACCCTGGAGTGGAAGGACGCCTCCGGCACGCCCGAGCTTCTCGAGTACCTCCACCGGAAGATTTCCTGGGAGGACCTAGAGAAGATCACCCACAAGAACGCCCTGAGAGTCTTTGCCTGATGTGTCTGAGCCGTCGGATGTCCCGTTGAAGTCATATGAATAACTCGCCTGCGAGACAGCGCATTTCCGTTTCCAGCCCCCTCGAGCCGTCCGTCTCGGTCAGCACATTTCCATATCCAGCCCCTCGAGCCGAGGGTAATGGGGTGTCCTCTAAGGTGTGCAAGACAGGGGGACGGTTCTTTTGTCTCTGACGAGACAATAAGAACCGTCCCCCTGTCTTGTACGCCAGGCGAGTTCCGCCGGTTCACTCGAAGCGCTCGTCGATGACGCGGTGCGCCTTCTTCTCGCTTCTCGGGAGGACGCCGACCTCGACGGCCTTGACGATCGGAGTGAAGCCGATTTTGGATTTCACAGCTTCTGCGATCCGGCGGGTGAGGTCCGCAAAGTCCACATCGCCCGTTGTCTCAACGTAGATACGCATGGAATCGCGGCCGTCGACATGGGAGATGCGGATCTGGTATTCGCTTGAGATTTCGGGGAAACCGGCAAGGACTTCTTCGATCTGATTCGGGAAGACGTTGACGCCCTTGATCTTCATCATGTCGTCGGTACGGCCCTGGATCGTGTCAATCCTGGGGTAGCAGGAACCGCAGGGGCACTCGCCCGGAATGATGCGGGACATATCGTGCGTGCGGTAGCGGATTAAGGGCGCGCCCTCCTTCACGAGCGTCGTGATGACGATTTCGCCCCATTCGCCGTCCGGAAGCGTTTCTCCGGTCTTCGGGTCGATGATCTCCAGATAGAGATAGTCGTCCCAGTAGTGCATGCCGGTGTTGTATTTGCAGTTGATGCCGATGCCGGGGCCGTAGATTTCCGTCAGTCCGTAAATATCATAGAGTTCGATGCCGAGGCCGGAGCTGATCCGGTCTCTCATCTTTTTGGTCCAGCGTTCGGAACCGATGACGCCCTTTCTCAGCTTGATTTTGTCCTTCAGGCCGCGCTTCTCGACTTCCTCGGTGAGAAGGAGCGCATAGGAAGAGGTGGCGGTGATGACCGTCGTCTCCAGATCCTGCATCATCTGCAGCTGCTTCTCGGTATTGCCGGGACCCATCGGGACGACCATGGCGCCGAGCTTTTCCGCGCCGTTCTGGAAGCCGATGCCGGCGGTCCAGAGGCCGTAGCCGGGCGTGATCTGAATGCGGTCTTCCTTCGTGATTCCGGCGGTTTCATAACAGCGCTTGAACATCTCGCCCCAGTCATCGACGTCTTTCGCGGTATAGGGGATGATGACGGGCTTCCCGGTCGTTCCGGAAGAGGAATGAATCCGGACGATTTCTTCTTCAGGCGCGGTCATGAGTCCCAGGGGATAGGCGTCCCTGAGATCACTTTTCTCGGAGAAGGGAAGCTTCTCGAAATCTTCCGGCGTATCGACGCGCGTAATGCCGGCTTCGATGTACTTCCTGCCGTAGAAACTGCCTGATTTTCTGAGCGCTTCAATGCGGGAGTTGACAAGAGCGAGTTGTTTTTCTGTGATCTGCATTGCTAGGGGTTCCTTTCGTTGGTTTATTGATATCTCAGCGCCCGGGAATTCAGATCCCGGAAGGCCTCACGCACGGAGACGCGCATGACTTCATCGACTTCGTCTACGGTAAAGGGCAGCGCGCCGGAAGATACGGCGGCGCCGAGAAGCACCATGTTCAGCGCGCGGGGAGAGCCGAGCGCGCGGCAGGCGGCATCGCCGTCCACGAGGATCAGGTTTTCGACGCGCTCTTTAAGATAGGCGATCATTTCTTCGCCGGAGTAGGAGGCGCCGGAAAGCGAGGCGGTTGTCGGCATGATGGCATGCGTATTGACCACCGCGGTGCCGTTTTTCTTCAGCCAGGGAAGCATTCTCACCGCTTCTCCGGGCTCAAAGGCGAGGAGAAGATCGGCGCTTCCTCTCGGGAACATGGCGGAGTACGCGCCTTTCCCGAGCCTTAAATAGCTCTGGACGCTGCCGCCCTTCTGCGCCATGCCGATGGTTTCGGCGGACATGACGGGAATGTTTTTCTTCATGGCGGTTCCGGCGATGAGCTTCGAAGCGAGCACGATGCCCTGGCCGCCGACGCCGGTGATGAGGATATTGGTCATTCTTTCTGCCCTCCTTTCCCGATGGCCTGCGTGGGGCAGACCTGGCTGCAGAGCATGCAGCCGGTGCAGAGCGCGCTTTCGATCTGCACTTTTCCTTCCGAAATCACGAGCCCCGGACATCCGAGCTCCCGCACGCAGCGTTTGCAGTTGATGCACTTCTCAGGATCGATGACGGCCGGCTTTTCGGGCTTCACGAGCACCGCGCAGGGCGAACGGAAGATGACGGCTTTGACGCCGGGCTCCTTCGCGACCCGCTTTACGGTTTCGACAGCCGCGGAAAGCTCCAGCGGATTCACCGTCTCGACGGTTTTCACGCCGATTCCGCGAAGCACGGACTCGATATCGATTTTTGCCACAATCTCGCCCATCATCGTGCGTCCCGTGCCGGGGTGCGGCTGATGGCCGGTCATGGCAGTCGTGGAGTTGTCGAGTACGACGAGCACCATCTCGGCCTGATTGTAGACCGCATTCACGACACCGGTGATCGCGGAGGCGAAGAAGGTGGAATCGCCGACAAAGGCAAAGGCGGTCGTGTCCGGTTCGATGCGGTTGATGCCCTGGGCAATGTTCAGACCCGCGCCCATGCAGAGGCAGGTATCGACCATGTCAAGCGGCATCGCGTTTCCGAGCGTGTAGCAGCCGATATCGCCGCAGAACACGGCCTTCTTTCCCTTCATGGCCTGCTTCACCGCGTAGAAGGAAGCGCGGTGCGGGCAGCCGGCACAGAGGACCGGCGGACGGACGGGAAGCGCGGGCGGGTTATCGTTTCCGGTAGCGGCGGAGGCCGCTGAAAGCGCGGAATCCCCGGCGCCGGAAAGCAGCTTCCGGATCGCTTCCGCGACGGACTCCGTGCTGTTTTCGCCTGCCGGCGTGACGTCGCCCGTCAGTTTTCCGCGGATGGTGACATTCAGGTGGTGTTTTCCCGCGATATAGGTCAGCTCCCGCTCAATGACGGGATCGAGCTCTTCGATGCAGAGCACTTCGTCGTGCGCCTGCAGGAAT
This sequence comes from uncultured Lachnospiraceae bacterium, assembly GCA_946632055.1. Taxonomy (GTDB): domain Bacteria; phylum Bacillota; class Clostridia; order Lachnospirales; family Lachnospiraceae; genus UBA1267. The sequence goes on along the minus strand of CAMPAR010000039.1, from coordinate 14,980 downwards.
TTCAGACCGAGCTCCTCCGGGAAGGGGTAGGGGGTCGAGATTTTCAGGACCTCGAGGCATTTCGCCTGAGAAATGCCCTCCGCATCCAACAGAGAAAGCGCGTCCATCGTATAGGCGAAGCTGGCGCCATGCGAGGCGAGGGCGAGATTTCGGGAGGGAAGCCCGGAGGAGTCCGCGATGCGGTTTTTGCTGTAGCCTGAAAAATCGGCGGAAAGCACAGGCTCGCGCTTCGCGATCATTTCGTGCGCGTTCCGGGAAAGCTTCGGGAAGATGACCCATTTCGTGGAATCCTTCACAAAGCCCTCCGGGGTATTCACGGCAAATTCGGCTTCATCCTTCACCTCGATTGAGGCGTAGGCGTGGCAGATCCGGGTCGTCGGGCGGAAGAGCACCGGCGTATGGTACTTTTCCGAATACGCGTAGGCGTCCTGAATCATCTCATAGGCTTCCTGCACGGTACTCGGATCGAAGCAGGGGAGCTTCGAATAGGCGGCGAAGGTGCGGGTGTCCTGCTCGGTCTGAGAGGAGATCGGGCCCGGATCATCGGCGACGAGGATCACCATGCCGCCCTTCACGCCGATGTAGGCCAGGCTCATCAGGGGGTCGGAGGCGACGTTGAGGCCGACCTGCTTCATCGTGACCATCGTGCGCGCCCCGGCGTAGGAAGCGCCGGCAGCCAGCTCGAGCGCAGCCTTTTCATTGACAGACCACTCCACATAGAGGCCGTCCGGGCGGCTTTTCGCGGCGGTTTCGAGAACCTCGGTCGAGGGCGTTCCCGGGTAGCCCGCAATTAAATTGAGCCCGGATGCGATCGCGCCCCGGGCTATTGCTGCATTTCCCATTAAGAATTCTGTATGCATACTGGGTTCCTTCTTGAGTGATTGATATCGGGTCCGAAAATTGCCGGATTCCTGTCAGCGCTTTTTCAGGGCATTCAGCTCCTTCTGGTTTTCGTCCAGAATGTAGTGAACCATGCGGCTGTGTTCCGGCGAATATCCGTAGAAGAAGTTCGGATAACGCTCGGTGAGAAGCTCGGTGACTTCATCGACGCTTTTCCGGTCATCCATCCGGATTTTGTAGCGGTCCCCGGTAATCGTCGTGATATACAGGGTGTAGATCATCTGCTCGCGCTGGCTGAAGAGCTCGTTCTCGAGCTGCTGGGTCTCAAAAACCCAGAGCGCGGATTCGAGCGGGATGATTTCGATGCGCTTTCCGGAAAAGTGGATCAGATATTTCGGCGTCAGCGCAATCCGGCTGTTTTCCAGAATGCACTTTTCGACATATTCGCTTTCGGCATCCGAAATAATACGGTCCGCATCCCCGTATTTCTGAAGGCGGAGATATTCTTTTGTGAATTTTCCGATCCGGATATCACGGATCTCGTCTTCCGCCATGCGCGTCCCTCCAACCATAAAGTAATTGCTCTTAAATGAACATTATATATGAATTATTCTGATAAATCAACCGATATCTTGAGCGCGCGCTTGAGGCTTTTTTCGGCCGGGCGAGAGGCGCTTTTCAGACCTCGAGATACCCGCAGAGGAATTTGTTTTCCGCGAAGGCGTAGAGGAGGAAGCGCGAGGCGTCGAGAAGGATCAGGAAGCTGCCGCTCTTTGACAGGACGGCATAGAGCTTTTCCGCGGCCTTCCGGACGGAAACCGGAAAGCGGGTTTCGCCGACCGTCAGGGCCTCCGCGTCAAATTTTGCAGGAAGGATGCAGTCCGGCGCGAAGGAGAGCTCCGTTGTAAAGCCGGAAAGATCCGCGCTTTCCGGAAGCGCGCCGGAATCGACGAGACCGGGCTCCGGGGCGTTTTCATCATACAGAAATACCCCGGAATTCTTCACGAGGAGGAAGACGGAGTCCGTGCACTTCACGGCCGGAAGTCCGGCGAAGGCTTCGTTCAGCTCGTCCGAAAGAATCATGCCGTAGGGCTTCTTTTCGCCGCCGGCGGTGATCAGGCTGGTAAAATCGTTCATAAAAACTCCTTTGAAACGCGCCCCGGCGTCAGTGAATATAATACATGCCGGGCATTTCCATGACTTCCTTCGCGTCAAACCAGGCGCCGAAGGCGCCGAAGGTGTAGTTCTCGTCCTCGCCTTCTCCGTTCGTTCCGAAGGAACGTCCGACGTCGTGCATTTCCTTCAGATTCATCAGGAAAAAGAGATTGTTTCCGTGCCCGTTCCGGCGGCAGAGATTGGTCTCGAGGAGGCTGACGGCGTAGAGCCCATCGCGGATTTTCACGGCGTCCATGTAGTCCTCATAGGCTTCCTTCGGCGCTTCCCTCCGCTCGCCGCCCATCATCGCGGAATTGTTTTTCATGATCCGCTGCAGGGCGCGCGGCGTAAAGGCGACGCGGTAGTAGCGCTCGGTCTGGTAGACGTGCGCGATATTGAAGGAACCGTAATTCCAGTCGATGGATTTGCCGGCAAGATCGGCCGTATAGCTGTGCCTTTTCGGCGGAAGGCTGCCGTCCGGACGACGGATGGCGCCGAATACAAGATCGGCCGCCGGCATGCGCGGGAACTTCGGGTCACGGCCAAGCGAGGCAAAACAGGCGGTCACGAGGCACTCCCGGGTGTCGAGAACCAGTGTGATTCCGAGCCGCGGCGATGTAAAGGGGCGGGCCTCGAAATTCACGAAATAGCACTGATCGTCCATCTTGAGGCAGTCGTATTCATAGTCCCTGAGGTCTTCCGGCGCACCGAAACGAAGACGTTCCCGGCTGATAAACTCCAGGATCCGGTCTACGCCGTCATCCATGACGAGCTCGTACTTCTTCCCGGTCAGCTCGTAACAGAGCGGCGGCCGGAAGATCGACAGGCCTTCATATCTTTCCGGAATCAGTTTTCTTTCTTCTGACATCGCAGGCTCCTTTCAATAATGTGATGTTAGGGTCAAAAGGTGATATCCGGAGCGTTCCGCACTTCGTGCTCCCACGCTCCTCCTACATTCCGCACTTTCGCGGGGATAAATCCCCACTTCGTGCTCCATGTAGGGCGGGTCATTATGCCTATCTCCCACTGACAAGCAAGCTTGTCGTGGAAGAAGGCTTTTGACCCTGATATCATAATATCCTGAATTGGCTGCCTCATTAAGAACAGGAGGCCGTCATGAATAGAATACTAAAAATCAGGCCGGATGTCCAGAGGAGCTGTGATAAAATGTTTCTTCACGTACACAGAGCTTTGGGCGAAGATGTTCCTCTTGTGAAGAAGAGAAACTTGTGCTACAATATCCGTATGGAAGAATACGGACGTTTTTCGGAGGTGTATGACCTCCTGATGGAGAATATTCCCTATGAAGACTGGTGCAGTTACCTCACCGGTCTTCTTTGTCGGAACGGAGTGCGGGACGGGCTCGTGTGCGAGCTTGGCTGCGGGACCGGAAATATGACGGAGCTTCTCGCTGAAAACGGCTACGACATGACCGGCATCGACTTTTCGGAGACCATGCTGCAGCAGGCGATGGAAAAGCGGGAAAGGAGCGGACTTCCGATCCTGTATCTTCTGCAGGACATGCGGGAAATCGAGCTTTACGGCACGATGAAGGCCTTCGTCTCCGTCTGCGATTCGATGAATTACCTGACGGATCCGAAGGACTTTCTGGAGGTGCTTCGGCTCGTCAATAATTATCTCGACCCGGGCGGCGTGTTCATTTTTGACCTGAAGACGGAGCATTTCTTCCGGGAAGTTCTCGGGGATGCGACGAGCGGCGCCTCGGAGGAGCACGCAGCCTATATTCTGGAAAACGAGTACGACGAGGAAGAAAAGCTGAACAGCTCCTTCCTGACGGTGTTTGAAGAAGCAGAGGACGGGCGCTTCGAGCGCTTCACGGAGCTCCACGAGCAGCGCGCCTACGGGATCGAAGAGCTGCAGGCGCTTGCAGCAGAAGCGGGGCTGGAATTCGCCGCGGCCTACGACGCGTTTACGGAAGAGCCGCCAAGGGAAGACTCGGAGCGGATTTACGTCGTGCTCCGCGAGTGTATGAAGACGGACACGCCGGGCGTGCTGAAGACAGTGCAGCCTTCCCCTTGGAGGGGAAGGTGTCAGCGCAGCTGACGGATGAGGTGTGCGTACGGAAAGTAATTATCATAAATGAGGTACAATCGATGAGTGATTATATGATCAGGGGAACCGCGGCGGAGGGACAGGTCCGTTTCTTCGCGGCTTACACCAGAGATACTGTGGAATTCGCGCGCGCGGCGCACGGCCTTTCTCCGATCTGCACGGCGGCGCTCGGGCGGCTTCTCACGGCCGGCGCGATGATGGGCGCGATGATGAAGTCGGAGGAAGACCTTCTGACGCTGAAAATTGACTGCGACGGGCCGATTCAGGGCCTGACCGTGACGGCGGACGCCTCGGGCCATGTGAAGGGCTATGTGAAGGTGCCGGACGTCATCCTGCCTCCGAATGACAAGGGAAAGCTCAACGTCGGAGGAGCGCTCGACCTCGGCGTCCTGTCCGTGATCCGGGACGTGGGTCTGAAGGAGCCATATGTCGGGCAGACGATCCTCGTAACCTCGGAGATCGCCGAGGACCTGACCTACTATTTCGCGACCTCCGAGCAGACGCCCTCGTCCGTGGGCTTAGGCGTCCTGATGAACCGCGACAATACCGTCGCGACGGCCGGCGGCTTTATCGTCCAGATGATGCCGGGCGCTTCGGAGGAGGCGATTTCGGCGGTCGAAGCGGGCGTTTCGAAGGTGTCCTCCGTCACCTCGCTTCTTTCCGAGGGGTACACACCGGAGGCACTTGCGGAGCTCATCCTCGGCGGTCTTTCGCCGGAGGTGCTGGAAAAAACGCCGGTCAGCTTCACCTGTAACTGCAGTGAGGAGAAGACGCGGGGAATGATCGAGAGCCTGCCGGACGCGGAGCTGCAGGAAATGATCGACGAGGGGAAGGATGTCGAAGTCGTCTGCCATTTCTGCAGCAAAAAATATGTTTTTACCCCGGAAGAACTGAAAGGAATGCTCAAGGGCTGAACAGACAATCCGGTAGAAAAAGGGCTTCTTCCTGTGCGGGAAGAGGCCCTTTTCTTGTACAGAATATGAATTCCCGGAGAGAAATCGTCCGAAAAATTGGTAATTTTTATTGAAATCCGGGCGCTTCTGTGTTATGCTATATGCACTATGGTGCCATAAAACCCGGCGGATCAGACCGCAAGAGTTTTTTCCGGCGGGAAAAAGGGCAGATCACAGCTCCGGCGCGAATCCGAGGGGCTGTATAAGCATACAGGAAAGTGAGGACACAGAATGAACGTCTACAAGACAGAAGACATCAGAAACGTCGTGCTTCTGGGACACGGAAGCAGCGGGAAAACGACCCTGGCCGAAAGCATGGCCTTCCTCGGCGGACTTGTCAGCCGTATGGGCAATGTCGGAAACGGCAGCACGATCAGCGATTTTGACAAGGAAGAGCAGAAGCGCGGCTTCTCTTTAAGCCTTTCCGTTATTCCGATCGAGTGGAATAAAAAGAAAATCAACGTGCTTGATGCGCCCGGCTATTTCGACTTCGTCGGTGAAGCGGAGCAGGGACTTTCCGCGGCGGACGGCGCGATTATCGTCATCAACGGCAAGGGCGGTGTGCAGACCGGCGCCATCAAGGCCTGGGAGCTTTGCGAAAAGTATCACACCCCGCGCATGATTTTCGTGACCGGCATGGATCAGGCGGATGTGGATTTCGAGGAAATCGTCTCCGAACTGAAGGACAAGTTCGGCGCGAAGGTGGCGCCGGTTGTCGAGCCGATTAAAGAAGGCGAAAAGCTGGTGGGCTATGTGGACGTCATCGAAGGCAAGGGCTATAAGTTCCTGGATGCCGGCAAGCGCGAGGAGATCGCGATCCCGGATTCCGCACAGTCCGGCTACGAGAGCTGCCATGACGCTCTGATGGAAGCGGTGGCGGAGACCTCCGAGGAATTCATGGAGCGCTATTTCGACGGCGACGAGTTCTCGGAAGACGAGATCCGCGGAGCGCTGAAGACGAGCGTTGCGGAAGGCGAGATGGCTCCGATCTACGTCGGCGCCGGTGCGACCGCGCACGGCGTACGTCCGATGATGAACGACTTCTTCTCCTACTTCCCGGCTCCGAATCAGACGAAGGCTGTCGGCAAGCTGGATGACGGCTCCGACTTCGAGGCGGACTACGACGATTCCAAGAAGAAGAGCGTTTACGTCTTCAAGACCATGGTCGACCCCTTCATCGGCAAATATTCGATGATCCGCGTGAAGTCCGGCGTCATCAAGACGGACGACGTGCTGTACAACCAGCGCACCCAGAACTCCGAGAAGGTCGGCAAGCTGTACCTCCTGCAGGGCAACAAGACGATCGAGGTTCCGGAGATTCATGCCGGCGACATCGGCGCTTTCGCGAAGCTGAACGACGCGAAGACCGGCGACACCTACGCGGAAAAGGGTCTGGACGTGACTTATCCGGTCATGGAGTTCACGAAGCCCTATACCTACAAGCGTTACATCGTTGCCAACAAGGGCGAGGATGACAAGGTTTCGGCCGCGCTCACGAGAATGATGGCGGAAGACGTCACCCTGAAGGTGGTCAACGACTCCGCGAACCGCCAGCAGCTTCTGTATGCGGTCGGCGATCAGGCGCTCGACATCGTCGTTTCCAAGCTGGTTTCCCGCTACAAAGCCGAGATCAAGCTGGAAGAGCCGAAGGTGGCCTTCAAGGAGACGATCCTGAAGCAGTCCGACGTGGACAGCAAGTATAAGAAGCAGACCGGCGGCCACGGCCAGTACGGACATGTCAAGATGCGCTTCTCTCCGTCCAATGACCTGAATACCGCGTATGTATTCGAAGAGCAGGTTGTCGGCGGCACCGTTCCGAGGAACTATTTCCCGGCGGTTGAAAAGGGTATCGCCGAGGGCGTGCTTGCAGGACCTCTTGCCGGTTACCCGGTGGTCGGCCTGAAGGCTGTCCTGTACGACGGATCCTACCATCCGGTAGACTCCTCCGAGCAGGCCTTCAAGACCGCGACCTCCATGGCCTTAAAGGACGGCTTCATGAAGGCAAATCCGGTACTCCTTGAGCCGATCATGAATGTCAAGGTGACGGTACCGAATGATTACACGGGCGCCGTGATGGGCGATCTGAACACCCGCCGCGGCCGCGTGCTGAACATGAACGGCATCGCCGGCGGCAAGACCGTTGTCGAGGCGGAAGTGCCCGAGATGGAAATGTTCGGCTACTGCACCGTGCTGCGTTCGATGACCGGCGGTATCGGACAGTATGAAGTGAATTTCGACCATTACGAGCAGGCACCGCGCGACGTCCAGGAGAAGGAAGTCGCGAAGCGGGCTGCCGAAAAGGAAGAATAACGATCGATCAGAGGAAGGAATAAACATATGGCAGATTATGTAGTCGGCATTGATGTCGGCGGAACAACCATCAAGATGGCGATTTTCCCGGTCGGCGAGCGCGATATCTGCACCTGGGAGATCAAAACCCCGGTGCGTGAGAATATCGGACAGATCTGGAAAGCGATTGCCGATACGATCCGTGACAAATTCGCGGAGCTTCAGATTCCTTTTGAAAGCCTGAAGGCGGCCGGCATCGGTCTTCCCGGACCGATCCGCGAAGACGGCTTCATCCCGTGGTGCGTCAATCTGGGCATGGGCGCCTGCTATCCGGGACAGGAGCTTGAAAAGGAGCTCGGCGTTCCCTGCGCAGCCAATAACGACGCGAATATCGCGGCGCTCGGAGAGGTTTACTACGGCGCGGCGAAGGGCTATGAGAACGCGGTCATGTTCACGCTCGGCACGGGCGTCGGCGGCGGCATCATCGTAAAGAATAAAATCATCAGCGGAAACCACGGTATCGGCGGCGAAGTCGGGCACTTCGTGGTGAATCCGGATGAAGAGGAATACTGCAACTGCGGCAACCGCGGATGTCTGGAGCAGTACGCTTCCGCGACCGGCATGGTCCGCTCCGCGAAGCGCATTCTCGCGAAGAGCGACAAGGCTTCTTCCCTGAGATCTATTGAAAATGTCACGGCCAAGGATGTCTGCGACGAGGCGAAGAAGGGCGATGAGATCGCGCTTGAGGCGCTGGAGGTCTACGGCAAGTATCTGGGCCTCGCGTCCGCGCATATCTGCGAGACCATCGATCCGGACGTGATCGTTCTGGGCGGCGGCGTATCCCGGGCCGGCCAGATCCTCGTGGATGTTGTCGAGAAGTATCTGAAGGAGTACACGCACATTGCACCCGAGACGGCGCACATCGTTCTCGCGACGCTTGGCAATGACGCCGGCACTTACGGCGCGGCGGCGCTTGCGGCGGCACTTCTGTAAAGCCTGCAGTAAAAACAATATTTTTTCCGGCCGGGGTCTTGTACCCCGGCCGGTTTTTTGGTAAAATGCCTATGTTTGTTATTAACAACACAGGAACAACGAAGGAGACCTGACGATGAAGCTGATTTTACCGGAACACTACGACCCGCGTCTGTCCGTCCGCGAGACCCAGGACGCCATCAAATACATTCGGGATACCTTCCAGAAGGAATTCGGGCGGGAGATGAATCTGGAGCGGATTTCCGCGCCGCTTTTTGTAAAGAAGTCCAGCGGACTGAACGATAATCTGAACGGCTACGAGCGGCCCGTGAGCTTCGACATGCTTTCGGAGCCGGGAGAGGAGATCGAGGTCGTGCAGTCCCTTGCAAAGTGGAAGCGCATGGCGCTGCATGAATACGGATTTCAGCCGGGCGAAGGCCTGTATACGAATATGAACGCGATCCGGCGCGATGAGGAGCCGGACAACCTGCATTCGGTCTATGTGGACCAGTGGGACTGGGAAAAGGTGATCACGAAGGAAGAGCGGACGGCGGAAACGCTGGAGAAGACGGTCCGGACGATCTTCAAGGTCATCAAGCACATGGAGCACGAGGTCTGGTACAAGTATCCGCAGGCGGTGAAGAGACTGCCGGAGGACATCGTCTTCATCGACAGCGAAGAGCTCCTGAAGCGCTATCCGGATAAGACCCCGAAGGAGCGCGAAGCGCTGATCACGCAGGAATACGGCTGCGTCTTCCTGATGCGGATCGGCGAGAAGCTTTCGAACGGCGAGCCGCATGACGGCCGCGCGCCGGACTATGACGACTGGCAGCTGAACGGAGACATTCTCTTCTGGTATGAGACGCTCGGCATGGCGCTCGAGATTTCCTCGATGGGCATCCGCGTGGATGAGAAGTCGCTTCGGGAACAGCTCGAGAAGGCCGGATGCCCGGAGCGGGCTTCGCTGCCGTACCACAGCATGCTCTTAAACGGCGAGCTGCCCTACACGATCGGCGGCGGCATCGGCCAGTCGCGGCTCTGCATGCTGCTTCTGGACCGCGCGCACATCGGCGAGGTGCAGGCCTCGATCTGGCCGGATGAGATGAGAAAGACCTGCAGGGAGCACGGCATCATCCTGCTGTAACAGGGGAGCCGTGTTGACTTCGATCAAAAGACGAAACGAATGAGGAGAATTATGAAGCTTCTGGATTTTATCAATCAGGCGCCGACCTCGTATCAGGCGGTTCAGAAGATGCGGGAAATGCTGCTTCAGAACGGCGCGGCGGAATTAAGTGAGACGGAGCACTGGGACCTCGCAGCGGGGCAGGATTATTTTACGGTCAAGAATGATTCGGCGCTCCTTGCGTTCCATATTCCGGAGAAGACGGACGCGTTCCATATTTATGCGGCGCACGCGGATTCCCCTTCCTTCAAGGTAAAGGAAAACCCGGAGATCGTCGTCGAAAACGCCTACGTCCAGCTCAATGTGGAGCGCTACGGCGGGATGCTGATGGCGCCCTGGCTCGACCGGCCGCTTTCCGTGGCGGGCCGCGTGATCGTGAAGAAGGACGGAGGGCTCGTGAGCATTCCGGTGAATGTTGACCGGGACCTTCTCATCATCCCGAATCTTGCGATCCACATGAACCGCGAGGCGAACGACGGGTATCATTTCAATGCCCAGCAGGATATGCTGCCGCTTCTCGGCGGAATCGAGGCGAAGGGAAAATTCATGGAGATCGTCGCGGAGGCCGCCGGGGTGGAAGCTTCGGAGATCCTCGGGCATGATCTCTATCTGTACCCCCGGATGGAAGGCCGCGTTTTCGGCGCGGAAAATGAATTCATCGCGGCGCCGAGACTCGACGACATCGAGTGCGCCTATGCCGGACTCACGGGATTCCTTCAGGGGAAGAAAGAGGATGGAATCTCTGTCTTCTGCATGTTTGACAACGAAGAGGTCGGTTCCTCGAGCATTCAGGGTGCCGGCGGGAAGTTCCTCGCCGATACGCTGGAACGGATCTCGGAGAGCCTGAACGACACGGCGGAAGCGCGCATCCGGCGTCTCGCCTCATCCTTCCTGATCTCGGCGGACAACGGGCATGCCGTGCACCCGAATCATCCGGAGAAGACCGACCCGACGAACCGGCCGGTCGTGAACGGCGGCATTCTGCTGAAATACAGCGCGAATCTTCGCTATACGACGGACGGCATGTCGGCGGCCATGCTGAAGGAACTTGCCGCGCGCGCGGGCGTTCCGGTGCAGATTTTCTTCAACCGCTCAGACATGATGGGCGGCTCGACGCTCGGAAACATTTCGCTTTCGCAGGTGCCGGTGCACTCGGTGGATATCGGCCTCGCGCAGCTCGCGATGCACTCCTGCTGCGAGACGGCCGGCGTGAAGGATTACGAATATCTGGAGGCGCTTGCAAAGACCTTCTTCGCGTAATTACGGTTTCGGAACTTTTTTAGGAAAGGTTGACAGAAGTGGCGGAATACACGACGATTCTCTGGGATATGGACGGAGTGCTGATGGACTCCGAGCCGCAGCACTACCGGGCCTGGGAGCGGACGCTCCGGGAACTGTTCGGCGTCCAGTCGATTGACTGGGAGCTTTACAAGCCCTGCATCGGCTGCAAGTATGAGGTGGTGGCGCGGATTTACGAGGACGCCTACGGAATCGACATCCGCCCGAAGGAGGTTCATGATCTGTACTTCCGCTATAAGGCGGAAGTCGAGGCGGAGGAAGGCTATCTCCTGATTCCCGGGATCCGGGAAGTTCTTCAGGAGCTGAAAAAACGCGGCTACCGAATGGCGGTCGCCTCCTCTTCGCCGCTGTCGGATATCGAGCGTTTTGTCGGGAAAAGCGGCCTTTCGGACTGCTTCGACCTTCTCTTTACCGGTGAACAGGTCCGGCACTCCAAACCCGCGCCGGATACCTTCCTCGAGGCGGCAAAAGGCCTTCAGGCCGAGCCCTCCGAATGCCTCGTGATTGAGGATTCCTATAACGGCGTGCTGGCCGCAAAGGCCGCGGGCATGGAATGCGTCGGCTTCGTGAATCCCGGCTCCGGCGATCAGGATCTGTCGGAGGCGGGGATACGGATCAGCGACATGCGGGCGCTTCTTGACATTCTGTAATCACGAGAACTTCGCCGCGGTGGACCTGAATCTTAGCGGGGGCGTCGGTGAAGTGGTTGCTGATTCCGAGCGGGAAGCGTCTGGAAAGCGTGCCGTGATCGAGCGGATAAAAAAGTCCGGAAAGGGAGACCTCGGATTCCTCGCTGAGGGAAAAGACCGAGACCGCGGCATAATCGCTGTTTCCGGGAAGAGGGGCATGGTCCGGGCTTTCCGGGCGTCCGAAGCCTTCGGGAAAGCTGCGGCTTTCTCCTTCCCCAAGAAGAAAGGCTTCCGTGCCGCCGCATTTCAGCACGGCCGAAGCGCCGTGGTCCCGGGCCATCGCAAGAAGCTGCAGGTTCGCGACGGTATGCGAAAGCCGGCTGCCTCCGAGGGCGCCGAGGATCAGGAAATCGCGAAAGCCCCGCTTCAGGCCTTCCCGGATGCAGAAAACAATATCGGTATCGTCTTTTTCAACCGGAAGCCGGATGATTTCGAAAGAAATCTCCGGCTCGTTTTTGATTTCCGGCATGGAATCGAAATCCCCGACGACGAGATCGGGCGTGATGCCGGCGGCTTTCAGGGCCAGATATCCGGCATCGGCGGCCGCGACGCAGTCGCCGGGATTCCGTTGGAACTGAAGATCGGCGGGGGAGAGGCTCCCCGCGCCGATAATGATCATTCGGGATGGATTTTTCATAGGATCCTCAGGCTTTTTCCTTTTTCGGTGTTTTTGCTGCGATCAGGAAAAGAACGACGGAGAGCACAAGGGCAACGGCGCTGATGATGATGACCGCCGTCCAGTTCACGGCGGAAAGCCCGGTGATGTCGAATTCGCCGGAATCCGCGTTCTGCAGCTTGGAGAAGACGAGAACGGTATCCGCGACGAGCGCCGCGCTGATGATCAGCCCCGCAATCCAGCGAAGGAAGGGCAGCGCCGATTCGACTCTCGCAGTATAGCGCGTGACGTTTTCCTTCCGGAAATCAAGCACGGAGGCAATGTAGTAGCCGACAACCATCAGAACGATCGTTTCCGGGATCATGTAGGTGGCATTGTAGCCGAAGGAGTAGACGAGAGCGGCTTCCGTCGGAATGGACAGGCCGGCCCAGACGGTTGCGCCGGAAATCACGTGGCAGATGTAGCGTACGATGCCGACCAGCAGCCCGCCGAGGAGAACTGCAAGGGGCTGGGAAGCCGTTTTCCGGAAGGCGCCGCCGAGTCCCGCCGCGGCAAAGGCGATGATGTAATCCAGCAGGATGACCGCCACAATGGACTGCCAGGTGGTGACGTAGGACAGCGTATTCAGGCCGAGAAGCTGCTGAATGATGCCGAAGACGAGGCCCGTGAGAAGGCCCCATTTCACGCCGTGGCGGTAGGAAATGATGACGATCGGCAGCATGGAAGCGACCGTGATCGAGCCGCCGTAGGGAAGGTCCACAAGCTTCAGGAAGCTTAAGACCGTGGCGATGGCAAGCATGATCGCGGATTCGACGAGCCTGCGGGCTGCAGAAGTTTTTGTGTTCATAAAGTGATTCCTCCTTTTACTTTGACCGGCGCTGTTCTTTTAACAGCAAAAGAACCGCATGCGGAATCGGCATGCGGTTTCATTGGTCAAGAATATCCTTGTGACTTCCTACGCCGGTATTATCCGTATCAGGTATAAGGGTTCGGAACGAAGATCCGTCTCAGCGGCTGCAGCAGATTCCCCTGGTAAAGCGGAAACGGCCGCAGTTTATGCACCCCTGTCGATTCGTTAGCGGTATGATGTTGTTTTAAGTACGCCGGTACTTATCTGTCCATTATAGCCGGAAAGAAACTTTTGTCAAGTCCCGGAAGCCAAGCATCTTGACAATCAGGCAAATTATTATTATCATTAAGGCAGACCCTTTATCACTTTAGAGGAGTGAGACATATTTAAAGAAAAGGGCCGCGACGAAGCGAGGTCTTTCAATGCAGGATTTGAAAACAGTGGTTGTCAAGGTGGGTACGTCCACGCTGACCTATGATTCAGGCTATCTCAATCTGAAAAACATGGAGCTCCTCGTGCGGACGCTTTCGGATCTTTCCGGAGAGGGATACCGCATGATTCTCGTGACTTCCGGCGCGATTGCCGTCGGAACGGAGACGCTCGGCCTTCCGGAGCGCCCGCATGCGCTGAGGATGAAGCAGGCGGCGGCCGCGGTCGGGCAGTGCCGGATGATGCATATCTATGACAAGCTCTTTTCCGAATACAACCGGACGATGGCGCAGATCCTTCTGACCGGTGACGACGTGGAGAATCCGGTGCGCGCGGAGCACCTGCGCCAGACCTTCTCCTCGCTCCTGGAGATGGGCGTCATCCCGGTGGTCAATGAGAATGACTCGGTTTCCTCGGCGGAAATCGAGACCGGCGAGAAAAAGGTGCTCGGCGATAACGACACGCTCTCCGCGATTGTCGCGAAGCTTGTGGGCGCGGACCTTCTCGTGCTCTTTTCCGATATCGACGGCCTCTATGACCGGGATCCGAGAAAGCATGCGGATGCGCGGCTTCTGCACCGGATCGAGCGGATTGACGACGAGGTGCTCGCAATGGCCGGAGCCTCCGGAACCTGGCGCGGAACGGGCGGCATGGTGACGAAGCTTTCGGCGGCCGGGATCGCAAACTCGGCCGGCTGCGACATGGTCATCGCAAACGGCGCCCATATGGAAAAGCTGTACGGAATCATTGCGGGCGAGGACATCGGTACGCGTTTTATAGCGGAGGGCAGCAGATGACGGAACTTCAGAAGATGGGAAAAGCTGCGAAGGAAGCGGAAAAAACGCTGGCGCTCTGCGGCACGGAGCTGAAAAACCGGGCGCTCCTTGCGATCGCATCGAAGCTGGAAGAGAGCACCGGGGGACTTCTTGACGCCAATAGGCTCGACCTAGAGGAGGCGAAGAAAAACGGCATGAGCGCGGCGCTCCTTGACCGGCTGACGCTGACCGCGGAGCGAATCCGGGGCATTGCTTCGGGGATTCGCGAGATTGCCGTCCTCCCGGATCCCGTCGGCGAAATCCTCTCGACGGACGTCCGCCCGAACGGCCTTCGGATCATACAGAAGCGCGTGCCTTTAGGCGTTGTCGGCATGATTTTCGAAGCACGTCCGAATGTGATCTTCGACGCGGCGGCGCTTTCTTTGAAGGCCGGGAACTGCAGCATCCTGCGCGGCGGAAAGGAAGCGATTCACTCCAATATTTACAGCGAAGCGCTGATGAGGGAGGCGCTCTCTTCCTGCGGACTTCCGAAGGACTGCATACAGCTGGTGAAAAACACCGACCGCAGTTCGGCGGCGGAACTCATGAACCTGAGGGAATACCTGGACGTGCTGATCCCGAGAGGCGGCGCGGGGCTGATCCGGACAGTTGCGGAAAACTCCCGTGTGCCGGTGATCGTGACGGGCGAGGGCGTCTGCCACGTCTACATCGACCGGAAGGCGGATCTGAAGCTCGGAGCGCGGGTCCTGGAGAACGCGAAATGCTCGCGGCCGTCCGTCTGCAACGCGGCGGAATGCGTCCTCATTCATCGGGAGGTGCTCGAAGACTTCCTGAAAGAGGCGCTGCCGCTTCTTTC
>CAMPAR010000038.1 GCA_946632055.1 uncultured Lachnospiraceae bacterium | reverse complement strand
ATCAGCGTTTCTTTCATCTTCGCTGTCCAGATGTCATGTCCTTTTTTATTCAGATGAATCCGGTCCATGCGGTAGAGCGCCGGATTGAAATATCGTCCGTCCGAAGTCCGCAGAGCCTCCGGTCCCTCCGACGTCAGCATCCCGTCCGTCGCGTCCATGAAGGTCATACGCTCAGTCTCTTCGCACATTTTCTTCAGGAGTTCGTTCGTCCGGACGGTCGCGTCCCAGAACTGCGGCCTCCCGGGAAGCGGCAGTCCGGAGCACACTATCAGCTGCGTATCCGGCATGTTCTCCAGGAAAAGCGCGTACATTTTCCGCTTGTTTTCGAGAATCGTCTCCAGCGGAATGCCGGAAGCGATGTCGTTCGACCCGGTCTGGAAGAAGACCGCCGCGGGCTTGTAGGGATACAGAAGGCGCGGCGCATAGGCGATCATATCGTCGTCGATGCAGCCGCCGATCCCGTGATTGTGCGCCTTCCAGGGCTTCATGTCTTCCTCGAGCGAGTACCAGAAACAGATATTCGAGGGGCCGTAGAACAGGATCTCCCCCTCGGTGACGGGGTCGTTCTTTTCGATGAGCGATACCACCTGTTCATTGATCTCCGGCTTTCCCCACTGATAGCGGAGGCTGTGCGGATCGATATCGACGCCGAACTCCCGGACCTCCTGAAGATCTTTTCGGTTAAAGCGTCCCGCCGCCTTCGCAAGGTCAATCAAATAATCCGTCCGGTTCTTTTCAGGCATCAGATTCTTCAGCGGCTGCTTCCGCTCTTCTTCCGAAAGGCTGCCGAAATACTTCCTGATGACTTCCGAAAAGCCCGGCGCTGCGGCGAGGAATCCGGCGGGGATGGCATACGCCGAGAGATCGCCCCAGCGCTCATAGACCCCGGCGAGCTTCTCGATTTCCGGCACATGGCGCTCCTCCATCCGGCAGTCCTCCGCTGATTTCAGCACCATCGTACGGGGGCTCTCCTCCGTAAAGGGCGTCCATTCCGGCAGGCCGCCGCCGTTCGGACTTCCGGTCTTCGCGAAGTTCGTCCAGATCTTCATCATGAGACGGCTCAGCTTCTCGTCCTCCTCCGTCGAGGGGAACCAGAACTTCCGAAGCGTGTGGAAGACAAAGAACTGGTCGTCTCCGTGCGAGGCGAGCCCGGTGTGCGGCATCTGATGCTCGAAGGAGGCGAGGTAGACCGGTTTCTTCGGTTGCTGCGCCTGCATCCGCGCCCAGGCAAGCTGCGCGGCCTTCATTTCATAGACCTCGCACCACTCGGCGTAGTTCATGGCTTCTTCGTCGGTTTTCGGAGCGACTGTCGCACCGAAAATCTGCGTCCGTTCGCCGAAGACGTGCTCCTCGAAATTCGCGAGCGTCACGGGCTCCCGGACCGGCCAGCGGATCTCATTCGCGGTCGTCGAGAGGATGTAATCGATATCCGCCTGACGTCCGAGACGTACCATTTCGTCCATCTCCTTCGGAAGCACCCAGCCGTCTCCCGTGATGTTGAACTGCTTCCGGAAGTCCTCGTACTTTTCCTCCAGCACGGAAGCCGGGATTTCGCGCATCCCGGCGATATTCTTTTTCCCGCAGAACTCCATGAATTCGGCGCCGCGCGCCTTCAGGCTTTCATACTCCAGGCTGTATTTCGGGTTCAGGCCGCCGGCGCTGTGGATCACGGCGTGCTGCACCAGCCCTTCGGCAAGTGGCGAGCAGGCGATGCCCTGGCAGGATCTTCCGCCGCCGGAGCAGCCGAAAATCGTCACATTGTCCGGGTCTCCGCCGAAGGCAGCGATATTCTCCTTCACCCAGTGAAGGCTCAGGATCTGGTCCTGCAGGCCGTAGTTTCCGGAGGAGTGATGTTCGTTCTCCTCTTCCAGCTCGTCGTGGCCGAAGTATCCGAAGACGCCCGTGCGGTAGTTGACCGTCACAAGCACGACGCCGTACTGACAGAGGCCTTCTCCGTCAAAAATGATATCGTCCGAGGTCCCGCCCTGCAGGCCGCCGCCGTAGAACCAGACCATGACGGGCAGCTTTTCCTCCGTGCTCTTCGCGGGCGTCCACACATTCAGGGACAGGCAGTCCTCCGACATCCGGAGCGGGCGCGGCGGAACCGGATTCTTCTCCCGCATTTCCTTAAACCAGGGCGAGGCGCTGTTGTCCCGCTGATAACAGCTGCTTCCGAAATCCGTACAGTCCCGGATTCCTTCCCAGCCTTCGGCAGGCTCCGGCGCGCGCCACCTGAAAGCGCCTTCCGGCGCCTTTGCGTAGGGAATCCCCAGGAAGCGGCTGATCCCCGTTGTTTCCGTCTCCTGTCCCCGCAGTCTACCCGCGCGGACGATGGTTTCCATGATGGCCATGGCTGTTCTCCTCTCTATGCCGCCGACGAAGGTTCGGCGCTCACTTCCTGATAAACTGCTCGTCCGCTCCGAGATCCTCGCTGATATATCGCTCCGCCTTCATATGCAGATCATATTTCTCCCGAAGCGCGGCAAGCTCCCGCATCATCGGACTTTCGTGATGCACGTCGATCGCAGCCTGATCCCGCCAGCTGTCGATCAGGAGAATGGTCTCCGGATCATTCAGCGGTTGAAAATAATCATAGCGCAGGTTTCCGTCCTCTTTCCGGATCGCATCGGCGATCCCGGTTTCTTCCATTTCTTCCGCAAAGCGCCGGGCGCTGCCGTTTTTGCCGGTATAATACAGATTTACCGTAATCATCGTCTTCCCCGTCCTCCTTTTTCATTCCGATCCACGGGATCTTTTCCCTATAAAAGTTTATCATCTTCACGGGGGATAATCAACACGAAAATCCAAAAAACGGGCGGTTCCTGTCCGGCCCGGAAGCCTCACGGGCGAAGGGAAAGCGAAAAGAAGGACGCAGCGCTTGCGCGGCGGCCGGAAGTCTGGTATCATGATATTGCATCGGCCGTTATTGAGGGCGTTTTTTGGGACAGTATTTGTGTTATCATACAAATAGATCAACCAAAGGAGGTCCCAAAATGTACGGATATATTACCGAAGACGGCTATATGGGGAATGTGAACGGCGAGCTCATGCTCTTCGCCAGTGATGAAGAATACCGGGAGTATCTGGAGGATGCCCGGGAGTATCCGGAGGCGGCCGTATGAAGTATACCGTCAAATGCCCCTGCTGCGGCACTGTCAACACCGGTCTTGACCTTCTGGAGACGAACGGCTCCATGGAATGCATCAGCTGCGGAAAGAAAATCGTCGGACTCCTTCTCTCCGTACCGAAGAAGCTGCCCTTCCTCCCCGGCTGTCCGCCGAAAATCAGACGCTCCAGACATTAATACGACGAAAAGGAGGCTCTCATGGCCCGCTCCGCCAATCAGAAGCTGAAGCTTTTATATCTTGTGAAAATCCTGATGGAGGAAACCGATGAACAGCACGGCCTGACCTGTCCGGAGCTCATCCGGCGTCTGTCGGCTTACGATGTCAGCGCCGACCGGAAAACCCTCTATCTGGATTTCGAAGAACTGCGGCATTTCGGGATTGACGTGATCCGGGAGCAGGAGGGCCGGGAGCATTATTACCATATCGGCGGACGGATCTTTGAGCTTCCGGAGCTGAAGCTTCTCGTCGACGCGGTCCAGTCCTCAAAGTTCATCACGGACCGGAAGTCGCGGGAGCTGATCGGCAAGCTGGAAACGCTCGCGAGCCGCCATGAGGCCGAGAAACTGAACCGGCAGGTCGTGATCCCCGGCCGCGTCAAGACGATGAACGAGAGCATCTATTACAACATCGACAAGCTTCATGACGCGATCGGAAGAAACCGGCGGATCCGCTTCCAGTATTTCCAGTGGAATCTGAAAAAAGAAACAGAGCTCCGCCACGGCGGAGCCTGGTATCAGGTCAGCCCCTGGGGACTGATCTGGGATAATGAAAATTACTACCTGGTCGGCTTTGATCATGAAGATCAGAAAATCAAGCATTACCGGGTCGACAAAATGCTCCGGATCGACGTGACGGAGGAAGCGCGCGAAGGGCACGAGGCCTTTCAGTCCTTCAACCCGGCGGGTTATTCGAAGAGTCTGTTCGGCATGTACGGCGGAGAGGAGACCCGCGTCACTTTGGAGGCGGACGTCCGTCTTATCGGCATCTTCATCGACCGCTTCGGCAAGGATATCCCGGTCATTCCGACTGAGGGAAACCGCTTCCGCACGATGCTGAATATCGCGGTATCGCCGCAGTTCTTCGGCTGGCTCATGGCGTTTTCGGATCAGGTCCGGATCGTCTCGCCGGAGCCGGTCGTGCAGGAGATGAAGGAAACCGTCCGGAAAATCTCCCGCCTGTACGAGTAAGGCTTCTTCAGTCTTTTCTCACGGGAGGAGTTATGCTCTTCGAAAAAAGCCGCAGCATCCTTTGCGCCGCTTCTCTCGTGTCCTCCGGGCTTCCGAAGGAGGAGAACCGGAAATAGCCTTCGCCGCAGGCGCCGAAGC
Source organism: uncultured Lachnospiraceae bacterium (assembly GCA_946632055.1). GTDB lineage: Bacteria > Bacillota > Clostridia > Lachnospirales > Lachnospiraceae > UBA1267. The sequence continues at coordinate 15,446 of CAMPAR010000038.1, read as the reverse complement.
CTTCTCCCGGCGTTCCGACGACCTGGATTTCATTCAGGAGCAGGTCAAAAAAGGCCCAGCTTCCCATGCCTTCCGGGCACTTCACCCACACATACGGAGCATTTTTGCCGCCGCAGTACCAGAAGCCGAGCCGGTCGAAGGCCTCCGTGAGGATCCGCGCGTTTTCCTTGTAAACGCGGATGTTTTCCATGATCTCACGCTGCCCTTCCGGCGTAAAGACCGCCGCGCCGCCCTTCTGGATGATGTAGGAGACGCGGTTCGTTTTGGTCGTCCGGTTGCGGACCCACATATCGTGCAGGCTCATGCCGTTCCGGACGAGCGCCGCAGGAATTACGGTATAGCCGAGGCGCGTTCCTGTGAAGCCGGCTGTTTTCGAGAGCGAGCAGATTTCGATCGCGCAGGTCTTCGCGCCTTCCATTTCGAAAATGCTTCGCGGCAGGGAGGGGTCTTCGATGAAGGCTTCGTAGGCCACGTCGAAGAGGATCACCGATCCGTTTTTGTTGGCAAAATCCACCCAGCGCTGCAAAAGCTCCCGGGAGAATACGGCGCCGGTCGGGTTGTTCGGCGAGCAGATATAGAGGAGGTCCGCCTTCGCGTTCTCGCCGGGCTCGGGCAGAAAGCCGTTCTCCTTCCCGGCAGGAAGGTGCAGAATCCTTCGTCCCGCGATCACATTCGCGTCCACATAGGCGGGATAGGCGGGTTCGATCACAAGCGCGCAGGACTCACGGTCAAAAAGATCCAGGATATCGCCGAGCTCGTCGCTCGTGCCGCTCGAGACGAAGACTTCATCGACCGACAGCCGAACGCCGCGCCTTCTGTAATGCTTCGCGATGGCTTCCCGAAAGAAGGGCGCACCGCATTCTGGCATATAGCCGTGAAAGCGCTCCCGTTCCGCCTGATCGTCGACCGCTTCGTGAAGCGCCCGGATCACGGCGTCACAGAGCGGCAGGGAAACGTCGCCGATTCCGAGCCGGTACAGATGCGCGCCGGGGTGCTCCGCAAGATACGCCTTCGTTTTCTCAGCAATCCGCGCGAAAAGGTACGAATCCTTCAGTTCACTGTAATGCATGTTGGGTTTCATCATAATGCCGCCTCTCCTTCGTAGACAAATTCCGCGGGGCCGCTCATCAGCACTTCGCCGTTCTTCCTGACGGTAATTTCCAGCGCGCCGCCGTCGAGCTCCACGAGGATCGGCGTGTCCGGCCGGAAATATCCTTTCCGTACGGCCGCCGCCGCGGAGGCCGAAGCGCCGGTTCCGCAGGCCATCGTCACCCCGCTGCCGCGTTCCCAGACCCGCATGCGGAGCCGGTTTTCGCCCGTGATGCGGACGAACTCGACATTGACGCCGCCCGGAAAGGCCGGATGCTTTTCAATCAGCGGGCCCTCTCTTTCCGGAGTGAGACTCCCGCCGGATTCCTCCGTCAGGATCACGAAGTGCGGATTTCCGACCGAAACCGGCGTTCCCGTGATTTTCTGCCCGTCAACCAGAATCTCTTTCTCTTCCCCGGCTTCCGCCCGTCCCATTTCAACGCTGACCGCTTTCACTTTTCCCGAACGCGCCGTCAGATACAGCGTCCGGATGCCGGAAAGCGTCTCGATCCGAAGCTGCTTCCGGTCCGTATAGCCCTTGTCGTAAACATATTTTCCGACACAGCGGATTCCGTTTCCGCACATCTTCGCCTCGCTGCCGTCGGCATTGAAAATGCGCATCTTAAAGTCCGCTTTTTCGGAGGGAGAAATATAGATCAGCCCGTCCGAACCCGCGCCGAAATGCCGGTCGGACAGCTTCTTCGAAAGCTCGCCGACATTCTCCGGCACTTCTCCGTAGATATACAGATAATCGTTTCCCAGTCCCTGCATTTTCGTAAAGTGCATCCTGTATGCCTCCTTCCTACTCCGCGTCGATCACGGAAACGCCGAGCGTTACCTCCTCCAGCACGTCGAGAAGCATCCGGACCGTGTCGAGAGAGGTCAGCGTCGTGACATGGTTTTCCTGCGCGGTGCGCCGGATGACTGCACCGTCTCCGTAATGAATGCCGGACAGAATCGCCCGGGTATTGATGACGTAGCTCACATGTCCGGCGCGGAGTTCGTCCTGCACTTCCGTACTTCCTTCGCTCGGTTTTCCGAGGATTTTCGCCGGAATTCCACGGGAATTCAGCACCTCTGCGGTGAGCGTCGTTGCCTCGATGTGGAAGCCCATCTCGTAGAAGCGCCTGACAAGCGGCACGGTTTCCTCCTTGTCCTCGTCCGCAACGCTGACCAGCACGGTGCCGTAGTTTTTCAGCGTCAGCCCCGCCGCGATCATGGCCTTGTACGCCGCGCGGTGCAGCCGGTCGTCATAGCCGATGGCTTCCCCGGTCGACTTCATCTCCGGCGAGAGATAGGCGTCCATTCCCTTAAGCTTCGAGAAGGAGAAGGCCGGTACCTTGACAAACACGCGCGTCTTCTCCTGCGGATAGCGGGTAAACAGCCCCTGTTCCTGCAGGGTCACGCCGAGCATCGCCAGCGTCCCGATGTCCGCGAGGCTGTATCCGGTCGCCTTGGAAAGGAAGGGCACGGTGCGCGAGGAGCGCGGATTCACTTCGATGATATAGACCTTTTCACTGCGGTCGACGATGAACTGGATGTTAAACAGCCCGACAATGCCGATCCCCCGGCCGAGCTTTTCCGTGTAATCCAGAATCGTGCTCTTCACCTGCTCTGACAGGCTGTACGCGGGATAGACGCTGATGGAATCACCCGAGTGCACGCCGGTCCGCTCCACGAGTTCCATGATGCCCGGCACGAAGACATGCCTTCCGTCGCAGACCGCGTCCACCTCCACTTCTTTCCCGCGGATGTACTTATCCACCAGGACGGGCTTGTCACGGTCGACCTCCGCCGCCGTCTTCAGGTATTCCCGCAGGGATTCTTCCTTCGCGACGATCTGCATCGCGCGGCCGCCGAGCACGAAGCTCGGGCGCACCAGCACCGGATATCCGATCTCATGCGCCGCTTCAAAGCCCTCCTCGAGACTTGTCACGGCGCGGCCTCTCGGCTGCGGAATCTGAAGGGAGAGCAGAAGCTTCTCAAAGGCGTCGCGGTTTTCCGCGCGCTCGATCGCTTCGCAGCCGGTTCCGATGAGCTTTACGCCGCGCTCGGAAAGCGGAGCCGCCAGATTGACCGCCGTCTGCCCGCCGAGCGTCGCGATCACGCCCTCCGGCTTCTCCAGCCGGATGATATTCATGACGTCCTCCGGGCAGAGCGGCTCGAAGTAGAGCTTGTCCGAGCAGCTGTAGTCGGTTGAAACGGTCTCGGGATTATTGTTGATAATAATCGCCTCATAGCCGGCCTTTTGGATCGTCTGCACCGCGTGCACCGTGGAATAATCGAATTCCACACCCTGCCCGATCCGGATCGGACCCGCGCCGAGTACGATGATCTTCCGGCGCTTTGTCACAAGCGACTCGTTTTCCTCCTCATAGGTCGAATAGAAATACGGGACGTAGCTTTCAAACTCGGAGGCGCAGGTATCGATCATCTTGTAAACCGGCATGATGCCGGCCTCTTCGCGCATCCGGAAGACCTCCGTCTCCGGCAGCGCCCAGCGCGCGGCGATCTCCCGGTCTGAAAAGCCCATCCTTTTTGCAGCCCTCAGCGCTCCGATATCCTTCCGGCGCTCCTCCAGCACCTTCTCCATCTCCACGATATTCCGGATCTTCCGGATGAAGAAACGGTCGATCCCGCTCGCCTCCGAGATGGTGTCGGGATGGGTTCCGCGCCGCAGAAGCTCCGCGACCGCGTAGATCCGGTCGTCCGTTCCAATGCGGATATAGGAAAGCAGTGCCTCCGTTTCCGCCTCGTCAAACTTATTCAGGCGGATATGGTACGCGCCGGTTTCGAGCGAGCGGATGCCCTTCAGGAGACTTTCCTCAAAGCTTCTTCCGACGCTCATCACCTCCCCGGTCGCCTTCATCTGCGTGGAAAGGGCGTTGTCCGCGTCCGTGAACTTATCGAAGGGAAAGCGCGGGAGCTTCGTCACGACATAGTCGAGCGCCGGTTCGAAGGCGGCCGGCGTGTTCGAAAGACGAATCTCGTCGAGCGTCATGCCGATGCCGATCTTCGCCGAAACCCGCGCGATCGGATAGCCGCTCGCCTTGGACGCGAGCGCCGAAGAGCGCGAGACCCGCGGATTCACCTCGATAAGGTAGTAGCGGAAGGACGCCGGGTCAAGCGCGAACTGGACATTGCAGCCGCCCTCGATCTGAAGCGCGCGGATCAGGCGGAGCGCGCTGTCCCGCAGCATCTGGTACTCCTTGTTGGTCAGCGTCTGCGAGGGACACACCACGATGGAGTCTCCAGTATGGATCCCCACGGGGTCCAGGTTTTCCATGTTGCAGACCGTGATCGCGGTGTCGTTCTGATCGCGGATCACCTCGTATTCAATCTCCTTGAAGCCCTTGACACTCTTCTCTACGAGCACCTCATGAACCGGCGAGATTTCGAGCGCGTTCTTCATGAGCGGAACGAATTCCTCCGCGTTTTCTGCAAATCCGCCGCCGGTGCCGCCGAGCGTGAAGGCCGGGCGCAGCACAACCGGATAGCCGATCTTTTCCGCGATCGCAAGTCCCGCCTCGACGGACCTTGCGGTGTCGGAAGGCAGCGTCGGCTCTCCGAGTTCTTCACAGAGCTTCCTGAATTTCTCGCGGTCCTCGGCCTGCTCGATCGAGGCGCTCTTCGTCCCGAGAAGCTCCACCCGGCACTCCCGAAGCACGCCCTGTTTCTCCAGCTGGATCGCAAGATTCAGTCCCGTCTGCCCGCCGATGCCCGGCAGGATCGCGTCCGGCCGCTCATAGCGAATGATGCGCGCGATGGTTTCAGGCGTCAGCGGCTCCATGTAAACCTTGTCGGCAATCGTGGTATCGGTCATGATTGTCGCCGGATTGGAATTGCAGAGAATGACTTCGCAGCCCTCCTCCTTTAAGGCGAGACAGGCCTGCGTCCCGGCATAGTCGAACTCCGCCGCCTGACCGATCACGATGGGGCCGGAGCCGATCACAAGAATTCTTTTAAGTTCCGGTCTTTTCGGCATGATGCTCCTCCATCCATTCCACGAAACGGTCAAACAGATGCGTGCTGTCCTGCGGCCCCGGCGCGCTTTCCGGGTGATACTGCACCGAGAACACCCGCATCGCCTCACAGGACACCCCCTCCACGGTTCCGTCGAGAAGGTTCCGGTGCGTAACGGCAAGCGGCGTGCCGGAAAGACTCTCTTCGTCCACCGTGTAGGAATGGTTCTGCGAGGTCATTTCGATCTTCCCCGTCCGAAGATCGATCACCGGATGATTGCCGCCCCGGTGGCCGAATTTCAGCTTGTAGGTTTTGGCACCGCAGGCGAGCGAAATGATCTGGTGTCCGAGGCAGATACCGAATACCGGCAGTTTCCCGAGAAGCCTTCGGACAGTTTCAATTGTTTCCGGGACGTCCTCGGGATCTCCGGGACCGTTCGAAATGAAAAGCCCGTACGGATGAATTGCGAGGATTTGTTCCGGGGTGCTGTTCCATGGAAAGATCGTCACGCTGCAGCCGCGCCGGTTCAGCGAGCGCACGATGTTCTGCTTCATCCCGCAGTCGATCGCGGCGACAAGGAAGCGCTCCTTTTCGGCCGGATAAAGCGTGATTTCCTTTCTGCTGACCCGGGACACGGCGTCCTTAGGCATTTCTGTTTTCTTCAGGATTTTCAGGCCTTCCGAAAGTGTTGTTTCGCATCCCGTGATCAGCGCTTTTCGGCTTCCGAGGTCCCGGATCGAACGGTTCAACTTCCGAGTGTCTATGCCGGAAATTCCCGGGATGCCGAAGCGCTTCATAACGCTGTCCAGCGTTTCTCTGCTTCTGAAATTCGAGGGCTCGTCGTTGTATTCATGGACGATCAGCGCTCCGATCGTCGGCCTTTCCGACTCATAGTCTGCATCCGCCATGCCGTAATTACCGATCAGCGGATAGGTCATGACGACCGCCTGATCGGTGTAGGAGGGGTCGGACAGGATTTCCTGATAGCCTGCCATCGAGGTATTGAAGACGATTTCCAGGACGTGCGTCTCTTCAGCGCCGAATCCGAAGCCTTCATACTGCTCTCCGGTCTCCAGAATGATCTTTCTGTCAGCTTTTTTCAGCATTTTTCCACCACTCTTTCCGACAGCTTTCTTTCAAAACGGTCCTTTCTGGAATCTCCGGGAACCGCGGTCGGATAATTGCCTTCAAAACAGGCACTGCAGTACCCGGCCCCGCCTGCAAGCTCATAGAGTCTGTCCGCCGGGAAATATCCGAGAGAATCCGCGCCGATCATTTCGGCGATCTCTTCCGTGCTGTGTCTGACCGCAATCAGATTGTCGGAAGAATCGATATCGGTGCCGTAATAACAGGGATAAAGAAACGGCGGCGCGGAGATCCGCATATGAATTTCCTTCGCGCCTGTTTCCCGAAGAAGCCCGACGATCCGCCCGCTTGTCGTGCCACGGACAATGGAGTCGTCGACGAGGACGATTCTTTTCCCGCTGACGACCGACGGAATCGCCGAGAGCTTGATTTTCACCTGATCCAGCCGATGATCGGGCGCGATAAAGGTTCGGCCGATGTATTTATTCTTGATGAGTCCGATCTCGTACGGAATGCCGGAGGTTCTGCTGTAACCGATTGCGGCATCGAGTCCTGAGTCCGGAACACCGATGACGATATCCGCATCCGCCGGGTGCCGCATCGCGAGGATCTCCCCGGCCCGGATTCTTGCCGAATGGACGGAGACGCCGTCGATCACCGAGTCCGGACGGGCGAAATAGATGTACTCAAACACACAGAGCCGCTTCGGCGCCCGATGACAGTGCTCTTTTCTCGATACCATCCCATCCGCACTGATAATCAATACCTCCCCGGGTTCGAGATCGCGGACAAATTCCGCACCGACCGCGGAAAGCGCGCAGCTTTCTGACGCGGCGACGAAGCAGCCGTCCGGCGTTTTTCCGAAGCACAGGGGCCGGAAGCCATGCGGATCACGCGCCAGAATCAGCTTTTGTGAGGACATCAGAATCAGCGAATACGCGCCTTCCAGAATGTCCATGGTCCGGATTACCGCATCCTCGATTGATCCGCAGCGGAGGCGTTCTCTCGTGACGATATAGGCGATGGTTTCGGTGTCGCTCGTCGTGTGAAAGATCGCGCCGGAAAGCTCCAGTTCCGTCCGAAGAGCGGCGGCATTGGAAAGGTTCCCGTTATGCGCGATCGCCATCCGCCCTTTCTGGTGATTCACTTCAATCGGCTGGCAGTTTCTGCGGCTCGCCGCGCCGGTCGTGCCGTAACGGACATGCGCGAGCGCCATATTTCCTTCCGGAAAGGAGGAAAGAACCGCCTCGCTGAAGACCTCATTCACGAGCCCCACGTCCTTGTGGGAGACAAAGAGGCCGTCGTCATTCACGACGATTCCGCAGCTCTCCTGCCCGCGGTGCTGAAGCGCATATAAGCCGTAATAGCAAAGACCGGAAAAATTCCGCGGCTTCTCCGAATACACACCGAAAACGCCGCATTCCTCATGGATGCTCATAAAGATTCCTCATGTGCCTTCTTTACAGCGGCGCCGATAAAGCCGGTGAACAGTGGGTGCGGTTTATTGGGCCGGCTCTTGAATTCCGGATGGTACTGCACGCCGACATGGAACGGCCTGTCGGAAAGCTCCACGGTCTCCACAAGAAGGCCGTCCGGCGAGATTCCGCTGAGCGTGAGCCCGTGTTCCTGCAGCGCCTCGCGATAGTCATTGTTGAATTCATAGCGGTGGCGGTGACGCTCGCTGATTTCCCGCTGCCCGTAGCAGCGCTCCATGGTCGTACCGGGCGTAATCACGCAGGGGTAGGCCCCGAGCCGGAGCGTACCACCCTTGTCGATCTCACTGCTCTGACCGGACATGAAGTCGATGACCTTGTTCCTGCAGAGCTCATTGAATTCGCCGGAATCCGCGTCCGGAATACCCGCCGCGTTCCGCGCGTATTCGATCACCGCGATCTGCATGCCGAGGCAGATGCCGAAGTACGGAATCTGCCGCTCGCGCGCGTATTTTGCCGCGAGGATCATGCCCTCGATGCCGCGCGCACCGAAGCCGCCGGGCACAATAATCCCGTGAAGCCCCGAAAGAAACGCATCGACATTCTCCGCCGTGATTTCGCTGGAATCGATCCAGTGAATATTGACGTGAACCCTGTGGAAGCAGCCCGCGTGATGCAGAGCCTCCGCGACCGACAGGTAGGCGTCATGGAGCTCCACATATTTTCCGACGAGGCCGATCTCCACGCAGTGGGTACGGGCCGAGCGGACGCGCTCCACCATTTCCTTCCACTCTGTCAGCTCCGGCTCCGGCGCGTCGATCCCGAGCTCCCGGCAGACAACACCGGAAAAGCCGCTCTCTTCCAGCATGAGCGGCGCTTCGTAAAGGATCGGAAGCGTAATGTTTTCAATCACGCAGTCCGGCTTCACATTGCAGAAGAGCGCGATTTTCTGGAAAATCGATGCCTCAAGCGGCCGGTCGCAGCGAAGCACGATGATGTTCGGATGAATACCCATGCCCTGCAGTTCCTTGACGGAATGCTGGGTCGGCTTGGATTTGTGCTCCTCGGAGCCGCTTAGATACGGCACCAGCGTCACATGGATAAAGAGGCTGTTTTCGCGGCCGACCTCGAGTGAGATCTGCCGGACCGCCTCGATAAAGGGCTGCGACTCAATGTCGCCGATCGTTCCGCCGATCTCGGTAATCACGACGTCCGCGCTCGTCTTCTTCCCGACGCTGTAGACAAATTCCTTGATTTCATTGGTAATATGCGGGATGACCTGCACCGTCGAGCCGAGGTATTCTCCCTTCCGTTCCTTATTCAGGACGTTCCAGTAGACCTTGCCCGTTGTGAGGTTGGAATACTTGTTCAGGTCCTCGTCGATGAAGCGCTCATAATGCCCGAGGTCGAGATCGGTTTCGGCGCCGTCCTCCGTCACATAAACCTCTCCGTGCTGGTAGGGGCTCATGGTGCCCGGATCCACATTGATGTAAGGGTCGAGCTTCTGCGAGGCGACCTTCAGGCCGCGCGCCTTTAAGAGCCTGCCGAGCGAAGCTGCCGTGATGCCCTTTCCGAGTCCCGACACCACGCCTCCGGTAACGAAAATATATTTTGTCATGAGCCCTCCTTTCATGTCACTCCTTGCGATCGTCGTTACCCGAAAATCTTCATCCTTCGGATTCGATTTTCGGACTCCTGTAGCATGGGTGCCGTTACCCGAATTTCTTCATCCTGTGGATTCGAAATTCGGACGTCACTCCAGCTCCACCGTGGCCGGCGGCTTGGAGGAGATATCATACACCACGCGTGAAATTCCCCGGACTTCATTCGTGATCCGGCTGCTTGCGCGCTCCAGCACCTCATAAGGCAGCCGGGACCATTCCGCCGTCATGAAATCATCCGTCGAAACCGCCCGAAGCAGCACGACATATCCGTAGGTCCGCGCGTCGCCCATCACGCCCACGCTTCTCGTATCGGTCAGGACGGCAAAATACTGGTCCGGCTTGTTTCCGGGCGCCGCCTTATCGATCTCCTCGCGGAAGATCGCGTCCGCCTCCTGCAGCATTCCGATCTTCTCCCGCGTAACTTCGCCCGCAATCCGCACGCCGAGCCCCGGGCCGGGGAAGGGCTGCCGCCGCACGAGTTCCTCCGGGAGACCGAGCATCGTGCCGATCGCGCGGACCTCATCCTTGAAATAGTCCCTCAGCGGTTCAACGATCTCGTCGAAGGAAATCACCTCCGGAAGTCCGCCGACGTTATGGTGGCTCTTGATCACCGCCGAAGCGCCTTTTCCGCTTTCGATCACGTCCGGGTAAATGGTGCCCTGCGCAAGCGCGTGCACGTGTCCGATTTTCTGCGCCTCCTCTTCAAAGACCCGGATGAATTCCGCGCCGATGATCCTGCGCTTTTCCTCCGGCTCCCGCACGCCGGCGAGCTTTGAGAGGAAGCGTTCGCCCGCGTTGACGCGGATCAGGTTCAGGCCGAATTTCTGCCGGAAGGTTCTCTCCACGAGATCTCCTTCCCCTTTTCTCAGAAGTCCGTGATCGACGAAAACCGAGATCAGGTCCTTTCCGATCGCCCGGTGAAGAAGGAGCGCCGCCACCGAGGAATCCACGCCGCCCGAGAGCGCGAGAAGAACCTTCTTCCCGGAAAGCTCCGCGCGGTACTTCGCGATCATAAGCTCCACGTCGCCTGAAGGGTTCCAGTCCGCCCTGCAGCCGCACACGGAAAACAGGAAGTTCCGGAAAATCTGCTTTCCGTACGCCGTATGCGTGACTTCCGGGTGAAACTGCAGGCCGTAAATCCGCCGCCCGTCATCGCCCATCGCGGCGCAGGGGCACTCCTTCGTCCCGGCAAGCACCCGGAAGCCCTCCGGCACCCGCCGGATGGAATCCGTATGGCTCATCCACACTACGCTTTCCGCCGGAACATCCGAAAACAGCAGATGCTCCCGCATCTGCAGCATGGTTTTTCCGTATTCGCCGGCATTTCCGGCGCTTCCGACTTCTCCGCCCGCCATCCAGGCGATCAGCTGCGCGCCGTAACAGATCCCGAGAATCGGCACGCCGAGATCCAGAATTCCGGGATCGTAATGCGGCGACGCAGGATCATAGACGCTGTTTGGTCCGCCGGTAAAAATAATGCCCTGATAGCCCGCCTCCCGGATCTCCCGGAGGTTGACCTGTGTGTACGGCCGGATTTCGGCATATACCTGCAATTCACGCACCCTTCGCGCGATCAGCTGATTGTACTGTCCGCCGAAATCCAGCACCAGAATCCTGTCCATCGAAGCCCCCATCCATATTTTCTATGGTTCTTTACTCTCCGCTCGCGCCGTAGTTTTTCAGCACGCGCGCCGAGGGATCGTCCACGTCGCAGCCCTCCCAGGAACGGTTTGGCATCCAGAAATCCGTGATCATTTCCGCCTGCCCCGGGTAGTATTTTTCGAAAATCTCCCGGTACAGGAGCGATTCCTTCGTGAAAGGCCGCGCATGGCTGTACTTCCGCCGCCGCATCTCGTACTCTTCGTCCGTGTACTGCGCTTCGGCATACGCTTTCAGATCATCCACCATCGAGTGGCCGACCGCGTCGGAGAAGGCGGCCTTCTCCCGCCACAGAATCGAATCCGGCAGGATTCCGAGGCCTTCAAAAGCGTGACGAAGAAGATACTTGCCCTTTCTGTAGCGGTTGATCTTCAGCTCCGGATTGAGCGCCATAACATAGCGCACGAAGTCGAGATCTCCGAAGGGCACGCGGGCCTCCAGCGAATTCACGGAAATACAGCGGTCCGCGCGAAGCACGTCGTACATGTGAAGCTCGCGGATCCGCTTTTCGGCCTCTTCCTGAAAGGCCTTTGCGGAGGGCGCAAAGTCCGTGTATTTATAGCCGAAGAGCTCATCCGAAATCTCTCCGGTCAGAATCACGCGAAGATCCGTCCGCTCATGAATCGCCCTGCACACGAGGTACATACCCATACTCGCGCGAATCGTCGTGATGTCGAAGGTCCCGAGAAGCCGGATCACGTCTTCCAGCGAGGAAATCACCTCTTCCGGCGTCATGAGGACTTCCGTATGATGGCTCCCGATAAAGTCCGCGGCCTGCCGCGCGTACTTTAAATCGATCGCGTCTTCGCTCATGCCGATCGCAAAGGTTTCGATCGGCGTCCCGCTCTCCCGGGCGGCGATGGCCGATACCAGGGAGGAATCCAGGCCGCCGGAAAGCAGGAAGCCGACCTTCGCGTCGGAAACGAGGCGTTTTTTTACCCCGGCGATCAGCTTTTCCCGGATCTTTTTGCAGGCGGTTTCCAGATCGTCGTGACAGATTTTCTCCGGCTCTGAAATCCTGCAGTAGGGAAAGAACGCGCCGCCCCGCCAGAAGCAGCCCGGCGGGAAGGGGCGGATCTTTCTCGCGAGCCCGACGAGGTTTTTCGCCTCGCTCGCGAAAAGAATCGTGCCCTTCTCATCATATCCGTAGTACAGCGGGCGGATACCGATCGGATCGCGCGCGGCAATGAATTCGTTCGTTCTGCCGTCGTAGATCACGCAGGCAAATTCCGCGTCCAGCATGGAAAACATCGCCGTCCCGTATTCAAAATACATCGGAAGCAGGATCTCGCAGTCGCTGCCGGACTGAAAAGTATAGCCCTTTGCCATCAGGCGCTCCCGCTCCTTTTCAAAGCCGTACAGCTCGCCGTTGCAGACGACCGCCGATCCCTCTCTTTCAAAGGGCTGCATCCCGGAGGGCGAGAGCCCCATGATGGACAGCCGGTGGAAGGCGAGAACGCCTTCCCCGGTATGGATGATCCGGCTGTCATCCGGCCCGCGCGACTTCGTTTCATAGAATTCTTTCAGGAACAGATCCTCGTCAATAACGCTTCCGCAATAACCGTAGATTGAACACATACAGATGACCTCATTCTACATCCTGCAGGGCGTCGTAGCCCTCTTCGCCGGTACGGACCTTGATCACATTCTCCACGTCGTAGACAAAGATCTTTCCGTCGCCGATATGCCCCGTATAGAGCACCTTCTTGGCCGTCTCGATGACGTCCCGCACCGGGATTTTCGATACCACGATATCCACCTGCACCTTCGGGCGGAGGTCGGTTTCGACCGCGACGCCGCGGTAGTATTCGGTGTGACCCTTCTGCATGCCGTAACCCATGACGTGGGAAACGGTCATGCCCGTAATGCCGAGCCGGGACATCGCGTCCTTCAGCGCATAGAGCTTTTCTTCCCTGAAGACAATTTCAACCTTGGTGAACTTATGTCCGTCCGCGGGGAAGGCGGCTTCATGTCTCACCTCCACGGCTTCCGCGGGCGGCGTCGTACCGCTCACCGCTACGACCGCTTCGCCCGTTCCGAACTCCGCGTACTTATCAACCGCGGGCATGAAATCCGCGTAGGCGCTCGGAAGGCCGTGTTCGCTGACATCCAGGCCCGCGAGTTCATCCGCCGGTTCCGCCCGAAGGAAATCGATCTTTTTAAGAATACGGAAGAAGACGAACATCGTAAGCGCCGCCCAGGCTGCTACCGCCGCAAATCCAAGGAGCTGAATCCCGAGCTGTGTGAAGCTTCCGGTATAGAACAGACCTTTCAGACCCGCAGGCGCATTCGGATTCGCGAGAAGGCCGACCGCAATCGTACCCCAGATTCCGTTCGCGCAATGGACGCCCACCGCACCGACCGGGTCGTCGATGTGCAGCTTCAGATCGAGCACTTCCACAACGACCACGACGAGGATGCCGGCAACGAGGCCGACCACGCCGGCGCCGATTCCGTCAAAGGCATCGCAGCCCGCGGTCACAGCCACAAGACCCGCAAGAGAAGCGTTCAGGCACATCGAGACATCCGGCTTGCCGTTCCGGGCCCAGGTGTAGATCATCGTCGTGCAGGTGGCGACCGACGGCGCGATCGTGGTGGTCAGGAAAATCGAGGAGAGCTCCGAAGGCGTCGTGGCCGCCGCGCCGTTAAAGCCGTACCAGCCGAGCCACAGGATGAATACGCCGAGGGCGCCTAAGGGAATGGAGTGACCGGGGATCGCGTTGACCTTCGTCACCTTTCCGCTCTTGTCCTTCACATATTTGCCGATGCGCGGGCCGAGAACCGCCGCGCCGATCAGCGCCGCAATGCCGCCGACCATGTGGATCGCGCAGGACCCGGCATAGTCGTGGAAGCCGAGCTGCGAGAGCCAGCCTCCGCCCCAGATCCAGTGCGCTTCAATCGGGTAAATCAGGAGCGAAATCACGCCCGAATACACGCAGTAGGCCGCAAATTTCGTCCGCTCCGCCATCGCGCCGGAGACGATCGTGGCCGTCGTGGCGCAGAACACCAGATTGAATACAAAGTAGCTCGCATCCGTGAAGCCGTCCTCCGGAGACTGGATAAATTCCTTGAAATGTAAAAACAGGTCGAGGTTCGGCTTTCCGATCAGGCCGAACAGCGCATCCTCGCCCATCATCAGCGTATAGCCGAGAATCGAGAAAACCACGGTGCCGATGCAGAAATCCATCAGGTTCTTCATGATGATGTTGCCGGCGTTCTTTGCCCGCGTGAAGCCCGTCTCCACCATGGCAAATCCGGCCTGCATCCAGAAAACCAGCGCCGCACCGATTAAAAACCAGAATTCTACAGTCATGCTTTTCATAATGATGTCCTCCTATGTCAGTATCCAATGTCCCGGTTACGTTAAAAATCCTTCGTCACTTCACGCTGAAAAGGATATCTCCGTAGGTCGGGAACGGCCAGTAGCTCTTCGCAACCAGCAGCTCTGCACGGTCGCAGGGGATCCGAAGCTCGCTCATCCGCGGAAGCATGGTGTCCCGGATCAGGGCCGATTCTTCCACGATATCCGCCGCGTCCGAAAGGCCCATGACCGCTTTTTCCAGTTCGTCGGTCTTTTGGGCGATGCAGTCCGTGAGCGCCGAAAGCTTCACGATGAGTTCGTTCTCATAGCTGCAGGCAAGCTCCGGCAGGAGCGCCTTCTTTTCGGCCGCCTCCTTCGCAAGATCCGCGGTGAAGCGGGTGATCGCAGGCGCGATCCGCTTGTGGACCATATTGATCATGGTATTCGCTTCGATGTTCACGGTCTTGCAGTAGTTCTCGAGCATGATATCCCGGCGGGACTTCAGCTCGTCCACGGTAAACACGCCGAGCGAGGTGAGCATCTTCACGTTCTTCTCGTCCAGGAGATGCGGCATGCAGTCCGCCGTCGTCCGGTAGTTCAGCAGCCCTCTTTCCTCCGTCGCTTCCGTGATCCAGGAGTCGTCGTAGCCGTTGCCGTTGAAGATGATTCTCCGGTGATCCTTAATCGTCTTCCGGATCATCTCGTGAAGCGTCGTTTCGAAGTCCTCCGCTTCCTCCAGCCGGTCCGCGTAAATCCGTAAGGATTCCGCCACGGCGCTGTTCAGCATAATGTTCGCGCAGGCGATGGAGTTGGAGGAGCCGAGCATACGGAACTCGAATTTGTTGCCGGTAAAGGCGAAGGGGGAGGTCCGGTTCCGGTCGGTCGTGTCGCGGTTGAATTTCGGCAGCACGTCGACCCCGAGCTTCATCTGCGTCTTTTCAGTTCCCTCATAAGGCGTATCATTCTCGATCGCCAGCAGCACCGCGTCCAGCTCGTCCCCAAGGAACATCGAAATCACAGCGGGCGGCGCTTCGTTCGCGCCAAGCCTGTGATCATTTCCGGCCGTCGCGACGGAAATTCTCAGAAGGTCCTGATAATCGTCAACCGCCTTGATCACGGCGCACAGGAACAGCAGGAACTGGGCGTTTTCGTAGGGCGTTTCGCCCGGAGACAGCAGGTTCTGGCCGCTGTCCGTCGCGATCGACCAGTTGTTGTGCTTGCCGGAGCCGTTGACGCCCGCGAAGGGCTTCT
>CAMPAR010000037.1 GCA_946632055.1 uncultured Lachnospiraceae bacterium | reverse complement strand
TTCCTTCCCGTGATGGATCTGTGAGGAGAGGATGAAACCTGAAAAGAAACAATCCGGACAGCTGAAGAACATTCTGCTGCCGGCGATCCTTCTCGCCGCGGCGGCCTTGCTGTGCCTTTACGGGGCGATAAACGGCGGCGCGGAAGAGGTATGGATGAAAGCCGCGAGAATCTGTATGGAGTGTATCGGCCTTGATTAAGAAAAGAATCCGGAAAATCATACAGGCCGGCTGGGGAGTTCTCACGAATTCGTATGTCAGGGGATTCCTGCCCGGCGCGCCCTGGATTTATGAAGGCCCGCTGAAGCGCTTCTGCGTGCCCGGGATGAACTGTTATTCCTGCCCGGGAGCCCTCGGCGCCTGCCCGATCGGGGCGCTGCAGGCGGCGCTGTCCGCGAGAGAGAGAAAATTTCCCTTTTATGTACTCGGGTATCTCTCGGCAATCGGACTTCTCGCCGGACGCTTCATCTGCGGCTGGCTGTGTCTTTTCGGGCTGATTCAGGAGCTCCTTTATAAGATTCCGACGCCGAAGATCCGCATCCCGCAGCATCTGGACCGGCCGCTCCGCCTCCTGAAATATGTGGTGCTGGCGGTTCTTGTCGTGGGCCTTCCGCTGTTTTACCGGGATTCCTACGGCGCCGGGGAGCCGTTTTTCTGCAAATTTCTGTGTCCCGTGGGGACGTTGGAGGGCGGCGTGCCGCTCGTCCTTCTGAATGAAGCGCTGCGTCCGTCTCTCGGCTTTCTGTTCAGCTGGAAGATGGGGCTGCTCCTGTTGTTTATCGCGGCGTCGGTGTTTATTTACCGGCCGTTCTGCAAATATATCTGCCCGCTCGGCGCCTTTTATGCGCTGTTTCAGAAGATCAGTCTTGTGCGGCTTTCTTCGGACCGGGAGAAGTGCGTCGGCTGCGGCGCCTGCGAAAGAATCTGCAAAATGCAGGTGAATCCCGCAAAAAACCCGAACAGCGCCGAATGTATCCGCTGCGGCGAGTGCATCGACGCCTGTCCCGTGCAGGCGCTCACCTTTACGGCCGCGGGGAAAAACTTGCGGAAGACGGAGAAAGAACTGAAAGGAAATACTGCCCTATGAAAAAGCGTGGGATCCGCACCGGAATGATCCTCCTTCTGACCTTGATTCTGACATTATCAACCGGCGCCGCCTGCGATTCCGGAAAGGTTCAGAAGGAGACTGAAAATGCGGCGGCCGTCACGACGGAGCCTGTCACCACGGAGGAAGAGGTTCCCGAACCCGAAGTGCTGGAGGAGGAGCCTGCACTTTCAGGCTCCAAGGAAACCGAAAGCGAAGAGAGCGAGGAAGAGGGAGAAATTCTCAGCTTCGAAACGCTGGATCTTAACGGAGAAAGCGCCGTTTCCGAAGAAATCTTCCTCGGGAGCCGCCTTACCATGATCAATATCTGGGGCACCTACTGCGGTCCCTGCATCCGTGAAATGCCGGAGCTCGAAGAGCTTTCGAAGCGGCTTGCGGAAAAGAACTGCTCGGTCATCGGCATCGTGGCGGATGTGCGCGGGCTGGCAGACAGCTCGACCATGGAAGCGGCGAAGAATATTATTCAGGAGACCGGCGTGAGCTACCTGAATATCCTTCCGTGGCAGGGCTGGACGGAGCATCTGCAGGCGCAGTTTATCCCGACGAGCTATTTTGTGGATGAAAACGGTCATATCATCGGAGAGCCGGCCGTCGGAGCGAGAGGCGCGGATGATTATGAAAAGCTGATTGACGATCTGTTAAGCGAGATGCCGTAAAAGAAAAGCTGAGATGCTTTTTAGAGGAGGGAAGGATATGATCAGTATCGAGGAGAGGCTGAAGAATCTCGAAAGCCCGGCAGGACCGGTCGAGATGGTGCTCGATACGGACGCGTACAACGAAATCGACGACCAGTTCGCGATTTCCTACGCGATTCACGCATCGGAGAAGATCACAGTCCGGGCGCTGTATGCGGCCCCGTTCTTCAACGAACGGTCGACGGGCCCCGGGGACGGCATGGAGCGGAGCTATGAGGAAATCCGGAAGCTCCTGCGGCTCGCCGGAAAGGAAGAAATCCCGGTATTTCGAGGATCCGTCGGGTATCTTGAGGACGAAAAGACGCCGAGAATTTCCCCGGCGGCGGAGGATCTCGCCGAAAGAGCCATGAAATACACAACGAAGAAACCGCTCTATGTGGCGGCGATCGGCGCGATCACGAATGTGGCGTCGGCGCTTCTTCTGAAGCCGGAAATCGCGGACCGGATCGTCATCGTCTGGCTCGGCGGAAACGCCCTGTACTGGCCGGACAACCGGGAATTCAACTGCATGCAGGACGTGGCAGCCGCGCGGATCGTGATGGATTCCGGCGCGCCGCTCGTCATTCTTCCCTGTCAGGGCGTTGTGAGCGCCTTTACGACGACGGGGCCGGAGCTTGAATACTGGCTCCGCGGAAAAAACGAGCTCTGCGACTATCTCATCGATCACACCGTGGAGGCAGCGGAGGAATATGCGAAGGGACATGTCTGGAGCCGCGTCATCTGGGATGTGACGACCATCGGCTGGCTTCTGAATTCGGAGGGACTCCTGATGACGGACGAGCTCACATCGACGCCGATTCCGGAATACGATCACCATTATGCGAGAGACCCGCGGCGGCCTTTCTGCAAGGTGGTGACGAAGATCAACCGGGACGCGCTCTTTGAGGATCTGTTCCTGCACCTTCTTCGGCATTAAGCCGTGAAGAAATAGAAAAGGAGGATTATTATCATGTATGACAATGCACCAACCGGTCAATACGCACCGTTAAGCCCCTGGGCGTACTGGGGACTGACGCTGCTGTTCTCAATCCCGGTCGTGGGACTCGTTTTCCTGATCATTTTCAGCTTCAGCAGTGCCAACATCAACCGCAGGAACTTCGCGAGGTCCTACTGGATCGGACTGCTTCTCGCGCTCATCGTGATTGGCGTGTTCCTGCTGATCGCCTTCCTGACAGGCGGCATCGAAACCATCATGTCGAATTTCCGCTGACCATACCGGGGCCGTAACCCCAAGCCGAGGGTAATGGGTGTTCTCACAAGGCGTATGTGGAACCATCATGTCGAACTTTCGCTGATCAGCGCATAAAGTACCGGGGGCGTAACCCCGAGCCGAGGGTAATGGGTATCCTCACAAGGCGTATGTGAAACCACGCCGCAGGAGGATACCCATCTCGCAGGCGAGTTATAAAGAAACCGGGCGGAAATGCCGGGGGTTCGGACAGGCCGGGGCAGTTATGCCCCGGCCTGCTTCATGGAAAGAGAGATCCGGTTCTTCTTCTCGTCGACATTCAGGATGACGACCTTCACTTCGTCGCCGACGGAAAGCACCTCACTCGGATGCTTGATATAGCGGTCGCAGATCTCGGAAATATGCACGAGACCGTCCTGATGGACGCCGATATCAACGAAGGCGCCGAAATCAATGACGTTCCGCACGGTGCCCTTTATAACCATGCCAGGCTTCAGATCGCTGATATCGAGAAGATCCGTACGGAAGATCGGAGCCGGAAGCTCCTCTCGCGGATCGCGGCCGGGCTTCGAGAGCTCGGAGGCGATATCGAGGAGCGTCAGTTCGCCGACGCCGCAGGCGTCGGCGGCTTTCTTCGTTCCGTACTTTTTCAGAGTGTCCTGCAGGTTCTTCAGCTTTCCTTCGCGGACGGCGGAAAGATCCAGCCCGAGAAGCTGCAGAAGCTTCTTTGCGGCTTCATAGCTCTCCGGATGGACGGCCGTGCGGTCGAGCACATTTTCAGCCTCCGGGATGCGTAAGAATCCGGCGCACTGCTCATAGGCCTTCGGCCCGAGCTTTGCGACCTTTAAGAGCTCCTGACGCTTTTTGAAGGCGCCGTGCTCCTCCCGGTAGGAGACGATATTGCGGCTGGTGGCGGGCGTCAGTCCTGAGACCCGCTGCAGCAGCGAAAAAGAGGCTGTATTCAGGTCTACGCCGACCTGGTTGACGCAGTCCTCGACGACGGCGTCCAGCGCCTCGGAAAGCCGTTTTTCGGGCATATCGTGCTGATACTGTCCGACGCCGATGGCCTTCGGGTCGATCTTCACGAGCTCCGCGAGCGGATCCTCGAGGCGGCGCGCGATGGAGACCGCGCTTCTTAAATTGACGTCATAGTCCGGGAATTCCTCGGACGCGAGCCTGGAGGCGGAATAGACCGAGGCGCCGGCTTCGGAGACGACCATGTAGGACACGCCCGCAAGGCGCTTTTCCCGGATCATTTCGGCAGTCATGGCCTCGGTTTCCCGGGAGGCCGTCCCGTTTCCGATGGCAATGCGCGTCACGCAGTGCTTCTTGATCATGGCCGAAAGCTTCGTTTTGGCTTCTTCTTTCTGGCGGTCTCCGTAGGTCGGATAGACGACGGCCGTATCGAGCACCTTGCCCGTCGGGTCGACGACAGCCACCTTGCAGCCCATCCGGTAGCCGGGATCGAGGCCCATCGTGACGGCGCCCTTGACCGGCGGCTGCATGAGTAGCGGCTTTAAGTTCGAGGCAAAGTTCCGGATCGCGCCTTCGGCCGCTTTTTCCGTCAGATCGCTTCGGATTTCGTTCTCGAGAGAGGGGCGCATCAGGCGGCGGAAGCCGTCCCGGACGGCGCCGCTTAAGAAGGCGCGCGCGGGAGAATTCTCGCGGATGATGGATTTTTCCATCGCCCAGAGGATTTTTTCTTCCTCGACGTCGAAGGAGACCTTCAGGAAGCCTTCTTTTTCGCCGCGGTTGACCGCGAGAATCTGGTGTCCCTGCAGACGGGAAAGATCGCCGTTAAAGGCGTAGTATCCGCGGTAGACGGAATCCTCCTCCTTCGTGTTTCGCACGACAAGCGCCGCCGAACGCTGATAGAAGGTGCGGATGCCTTTCCTGAGCTCCGGAGAGTCGGAGACCTGTTCCGCAATGATATCGGAGGCGCCTGCCAGCGCGTCCTCGACAGTTTCTACGCCTTTTTCCGGGTCAATGAAGGCTTTCGCCTCTTCCTCCGGCGATTTCATGGAGTCCTTCTGCGCGTAGAGAAGGACGGCGAGCGGCTCGAGTCCCTTTTCCTTTGCGACGGTCGCGCGGGTCCGGCGCTTCTTCTGGAAGGGACGGTACAGGTCCTCGACCTCCGAAAGGATCTTTGCCTCCCGGATGCTTTTTTCCAGCGCCGGATCGAGCTTTCCCTGCTCGTCGATGAGCCGCAGGACCTCTTCCTTGCGGCTTTCCAGATTTCTTAAATATTTCAGGCGCTCCTCAAGCGTGCGGAGCGCTTCGTCGCCCATGTTTTCGTGCGCTTCCTTGCGGTAGCGTGCAATGAAGGGGATGGTGTTTCCGGCGTCATACAGGTCGATGACGTTCTGAATGATCTGCGGACGTTTCTGAAGCTCCGCGGCAAGCGTTTCTGTAATGTAATCCATACTTTTTCCTTTTAAACCTGAAAGGGGTTCATTTTTTCCTCATGGATTTTAGCCGATTTTGAATAAAAAGTCAACCTTGACCGCATGCGGGGGCTGTGATAAAATGGGTATGCTGTTTGGTTTCCCACCATGCGGGTGCGGAGCATTTCGAATGCGGGAGTTGAAGCCTTGCAGCAGCAGGAAAAAAATACCGGACTGTTCGCCGGTAAAGAACGTAAGAAAAAGACTGAAACTAAAAGGAAATACGATGAATAAGAGAGAAGCAAAGCGCCTTCGCGAGAAGCGGAAAAGGCTGAAGAATATACTGATAGCGGAAATCATTGTGGCGGTCCTTGCGGTCGGCATAGCGGCGGTTTTCGCCTTCCTGCCGGAGAAAACACGGGGCGGAAGCAGCGCCGGGAACCCGTCGGCGGCGGAGAATATCACGGCAAACGAAGCCGTGACGGACGCGTCTTCCTCAGAAACGGCTTCGCAGACGGAAAACAGCGAGGAAGCCTCAGCTGAGACGAAGAGCGAAGCGCCGTCCTCAACGACGGAAGGCGAGAGTACGGAAACTGCTTCCGCCGCGGAGACGGAGACCTCTTCGGAAACCGGGGCCTCAGATTCTTCCGGTGAAAGCGATACGGCGGAGGAAACTTCCTCGGAGGGCTCTGAGGAGGAGGCCGGATCCGACGAGACTCCGGCGGAAACGCCGAAAGAAACCGTCGATTACCGGAACGTCGTCTTCATCGGCGATTCCCGGACGCTCTCGATGGGTGTCGGCGGAGAACTTGCGTATGACCTCGTGCCGATGGATTCCATCTCGGCGACCTGGGGCGCGCAGCTCACGGATGAGGCGGCCTACGCGAACGTATCGGACGCGGCCGGAAGAGAGCGGCAGATCGCGGTATTCTGGTACGGTATCAACGACGTGCAGCTGAATCCGAACCGGGACAGCGCCGAAGAATTCATCATGAACTATCAGACCCTGATTTCCGCGTACCGGACGATGAACGACAGCAGCAAAATCTACCTGCTTTCAATTCTGCCGACGACGCCTCAGGAAAAGGATTACTACGAGGGCCAGGACGAGAATATTGCGGCCTACAACGCGGCGCTGCAGCAGTTTGCGGCCGAGAACGGCTACCAGTACCTCGAGCTGTCCCCGCTCTTTACCGGAAACGACTGCTTCGCGGAGGGCGACAACATCCACTTCTCGAAAGCCTGGTACGAGGAACGCTTCCTTCCGGCCGTGACCCGCGCGCTCGGAATTGTGTACTGAGGAAACCTTGATTTTAGTAGTCCTTCCGTGATCGCTGTTGCGAGCCGAGGGTAATCATACTTCCTCATGAGGCGGATACGAAGTCACGCCGAAGAGGAAGTATGATCACGCAGGCGAGTCTGGTATAAATCGACGGGGCTCAGAGAGGAATTTTCACCCGCCGAGCCGCACCGTGAGGGAGTGATGCCCTTTCGTGACCGGAACAGCGGCGAGAAAGCCGAGAACAGGCCTTACCGGCACCGGCTTTCCGTCGAGAAGAACTTCCCGGACGGAGGCGGCCGGAAGGCTCATGAGGATCATGCCGTCCTTCAGAATTTCGCAGTCGGCGGTCAGTGTGGTTTGGAAGGTTCCTTCCCGGATTTCCCGGATCTGCACCGTTCCGTACGAACGGATGCCCTTGAGAGCGCTCTGAAGGCCCTTTTCCAGCACTTCCCCGTCTTTTGTGACAATCTGTTCCTCTGAATCTGAAATCGCCTGAAACAGGCTGTTTTGAAGCGCGTAGCCGGTCTCGTCCGGAAACGCGCTTTCTCCTTTGGGAAGGACGGAGGCGCTGCAGGCGAAAAGGAGCGGAAGTGCGTCCTCGTTTTCGATGAGCGTGCCGTCGTCTGAGAGAAGATATCGGACGGCGAAGAGGTCGTTTAAGAGCGGCATGGACTGCGGATCCTCATATCTCGTCGAGACGTTCCGGGCGTAGATCCCGACGCCGAGACGCGTAAAGAACTGATAGGCATCCCCGGACATCAGGGACGAGTAGAAACTGATGCCGTAAAAACCGTAGAGCTGCCCGCCGTTGTCCCGGTAAGACAGAAGCTCCGTCCGGTAAAACTCGCCGCGGGAGAGCTCCGGCGTAATGATGTCCCGGACGGTTTCGACGGTTTCATCGAGATACGAGACCCGCTTCTCCGACACGCAGGGGACGTGGCTGTAGGACAGGAGGGTATTCGCCGTGATTTCGGCAAGAAGAAGGAGCGCGAGAAGGCACTCCTTCTTTTTGCTTTTCAGAAGGATGACGCCGCTTCCCGAGAAGAAAAGCGTGAGAAAGATGAAGAGAAAGCTTTCCCGCCCGGGAAGCTGCGAGGGCTTGTGAAAGCCGTGAAAGACATAGTCCGCCGCCTCGACGTTCATCGAGAGAAGGAGAAGAACGAGGAAAACCGCCGCAGAGACCTTCACTCTCCGCGGCTTCTTCTGGCTTGTCAGGGCAAAAAGAAGCGGAACCGCGGCGAAAAGCCCGAAATAGAGGTTCGGCGCGCCGTACTCGCGCGAGGGCTCCCGGAAAGGCAGGAGATTCAGGAAATATTCCCCGTATCCGTGTAAGAGAGAAAAGCCAAGAGCGGAGGGCGATGAGACGCTGAGCGTTTCCCGGATCGCCCGAAGGAGCGGCACGAGAACCGGAAGCGACAGGAGTCCGGAAAGAAGCGAGGCGCCCGAAAAACACAGAAGAAAGCGGAAGAGATCTTTTTTACGCGGCGTTTTTTCCCGCACGAGAAGAAAGAGTACATACAGGCAGAGAAACAGGCAGACGATCCACGCGGTATAGAAGCAGCTCAGGATGAGGAGGGCAAGAAGCACAACATACCGGGCAAGCGATTGAAGAAGGCGCTTCCTGTTGTCCGCTTTCAGCGCGTTCAGCATCCTCTCAAGCTGCAGTACGAGAAGCGGCAGCAGGATAAGCGCGTCCATCCACATGATCTGATTGATGAAGGCCAGGGTGTAGGAGGAGAGCGCGTAGGAGGAAGAAAGCACAGAGAAAACCGGGCTGCGATCCGCATAGCGGCAGGAAAGAAGCCGGTACATGGAAAGCGACGTCAGCCCGAAGCGAAGGAGGATGAGAAGGTCCATCTGCCAGACCTGGACCGGACCCGGAAAGAGGAAGAGGAGGATGTTCAGCGGACTGTTCGTATAATAGGCGCTCTCCGCGAAAAAACTGAAGCCCAAAGCGCCGGAAAAGCTGAAGGCGTGCGGGTGAAAGAACTGCCGCTCCGCCTCCCGCAGCATCGGGAAATACTGGCCGAATCCGTCGATCGCGGCGAGGGTATTGATGCCGAAAGGCGCGATTCCCCGGATCATGAAGCCGATGGAAGAGATAAGGACCGGGATGAGAAAGGAAATTAAAGCTGGCAGCGCGGCGCGATGCTTTCGGAAGAACGCTTTCATAAAAGAAACCTCCGCTTTTTCTGAATGGTCGGATCAGCCCTTTTTATGGACTGCCGCATTCATCATAGCGGGGGTTTCTTAGAAAAAACCGGATGTAAATCTGTCGGATTTCTTACAATGCGGGGAGTTCGGCGACGGCGCTAAAGACGTCTCCGTCGATCTCGATCCAAAAATGCCCGCCGACGGCTTCCGTATAGGTCTTCGCGATCGCAAGCCCGAGCCCCGAGCCCTTTGTCGTCCGGGAGGTGTCGCCGCGCGTAAAGCGCTCGGTGATCTCCGACGGATCAAAATCCATCTCGTAGGAGGACACATTGGAGAGCCGGACGCGGATGGTTTTCCGGTCAGCGTCTTCCGTAACATGCAGATGAAGCCGCGTGCCGGAAAGCGCGTATTTCACGGCGTTCTGCAGCAGATTCGCAAATACCCGGTTCAGGAAAACCCCGTCGGAAACGAGCGGAAGACGCTCCCGGCAGTAGTGTCGGCGGACGCTAAGCCCCGCGGCCGCGAGGTCATCCTCAAACACCGCGATCGTCTGCTCCAGAAGCCGGATGAGGTCGAGCTCGGTTTTCTCCGAGACCAGCACCCCCGAGGAGACCTTTGTAAGCTCGAAGACGGAATCCACCAGATCCTTCATATAGGCGGCCTTCTGGTTCAGGAGCGTCAGATTTTCTGAGCCGTTTTCGGAGAGTTTTTCCTCCTGCAGCAGATTTCCGTAGCCGATGATGGAGGTCAGCGGCGTCCTGAGATCATGCGAGACGTTGGCAATGAGATCGACGCGGAGCCTTTCGTCCTTTACGGCTTTCTCGAGCGCCTCGTCCCGCACTTTCGTGAGTCCCCGGATGCCCGACCTGAGAACGAGCGCGTTGAAGAACATGAGAAGAAGCAAAAAGACGAAGAGCAGGATCAGGCTTCTTGAAAGCTGCGGGAGGAGGATAAGCGCCGCAATGCCTGCCGTAAGGAAAAAGACGTCGGCCGAAAGAAAAATAACGGGGATGACGACGTGAAGCGCGGGGCCGCGTTTCGCCGCATCGAGCGCCGAAAGTATACGCTCCTTAAGAAGCGCGGAGCTCTGAAATCCCTGGAAGAGATAAAGCAGGGTCTCCCGCAGCGCATAAAGAAGCGTCGAAACCACGAGGAAAAGGAAGAGGTAAGCGCCCGCATTCTGAAGAGCCAGGCCAAGCCGCATGGAAAATCCCCGGAAGTCCTGCATCGGACCGCTCGCCGTGAGCCAGCGAAGGGATGATTTTCCGAAAAAGAGAAGCAGGCCCGACAGAAGAAAGAGCAGGGCGGCGGTGTCCGGCCCGGCGGACGGATTCATCTTCCGGTATCGGAAGAGATAGAGCGCGGCAAAGGACAGCGAGACGATCAGAAGAACCGCGAAGAGGATCGGAAGGACATTCCCGGAAACCGCGTGCGCTCTGAAGCAGTTTTCAAAAGCGGGGTATGTCGTTTCTGCCGTAAGCACTTCTTCCGAAGAAGTTTCCGCTGCGGTAGGATATGGGAAGACGGTGCTTTCCGCGGAGCTTTCGATCCGTCCTTCTTCGCTGTCCTCGCCGTTTTCCTCCGGGGAAAACCAGACGGCCGTTGTCTCATCTTCCCCGTAGGGCGCCATGGTGGTCGTCTCAACCATGGCGGTCGTCTCAACCGCCGTGAAATCCTGCCCTGGCCAGGCAGTCGTCTCAACCGCCGTGAAATCCTGCCCTGGCCAGGCAGTCGTGTCAACCGAAGAAACGCTCAGGATTTCCTGCGGCATCCGGCCGGAGAGGATGAGCAGGATCAGGAGCGCCCAGGTCATGAAGAAGGACGCGAGCACACCGCTGATGATATGAGACGTGATCTGCTTATTCGAATACATATCCGATCCCCCAGACGACTTTCAGGTGCTCCGGCTTTTTCGGGTTGATTTCGATCTTTTTCCGGATGCGGTTGATATGAACCATGACGGTATTTTCAACCGAGTAGGCTTCCGAGTCCCAGGCGTGCTCATATATCTCTTCGGCGCTGAACACGTGGCCGGGATTCTGCATGAGAAAGTGCAGAATCCGGTATTCGGTGGCAGTGAGAAGAACCGCTTCGCCGCGGACGAAGAGCTGCTTTTTCTGAGCGTCGAGAATGACGCCGCCGATGTCGATCAGGTCCGGCGACCCCTGCTTTTCCCGGATGGAGCCCAGCCGGTCGTAACGCCGAAGAAGCGCCTGCACGCGGGCCATGAGCTCCTCCCGGAAGAAGGGCTTGACGAGATAGTCGTCGGCGCCGGACTGGAGCCCGACGACCCGGTCCGAGCCCTCGGCCTTTGCGGAGAGCATGAGGACGGGGCAGTTGCTCGTTTCCCGAAGACGCATGGTGGCCGTGAGACCGTTCATTTTCGGCATCATGATATCCATGATGATGAGGTCCGGACGGGCGGCGGAGGCGAGGCGCAGGGCCTCTTCTCCATTGGAAGCCGACAGAACCTCGTATTCATTTTTCAGCATTTCGCGGATGAGACGCACGATCGCGGGATCGTCGTCCACAACAAGAACTTTATACATGAAGATCTCCGGCTGATATCGGTAATTCGGAATCCTGCGGATTCCAGGAAGAACTTCCCTTGATTCCCGAAGAAAGAAAGAGAGGCCTTCGTATTCATTGTACAAAAGGCCTCTGAAAAAAGCAATAAAAGAAATCTTAAAAAATCCTTACAGAAATTACTTCCGGGTCCGGATTTCGTGGATCCGGCGGTATTCGTTCGGCGAGCAGCCCACATGCTTCTTGAACACCTTGTTGAAGTTGGAGATGGACTGGAAGCCGGAGTTTACGGCGACGTCCTGAATCGAGATGCGGCGGTTGGAGAGCAGCATCAGCGCCTTCTGGATGCGGTGCTCGTTCAGGTAGTCGTTGAAGCTCTTGCCGGTATACTGGCGGAACAGGCGGGAGAAATAGAAGGTACTGATTCCGACATTCTCGGCGACTTCGGCCTGAGTGATCCGCTTGTCGCAGTTGGCCGTGATATAGCTGCAGGCCTTTTCCATCTTGCTGGCGGAATTCCGGCTGATGATTTCGACGGACTGTGCCTTCATGGAATTTTCCCGGGCGGCCTTCGCGACTTCGATCAGGATCTCCAGAATGTCGATGCGGACACGGGTTTCATAGAAAAGCTCCTGATCCTGCTCGACCTTGAAGGCGTGAAGAAGGAACTGGGACACGGTATCGCGAAGCTCGGCCTGACTGTCGTCAAGAAGCCGGACGGTGTTCAGATAGTGGTATACCGTGCAGATGTCGTCGCACTCCGTGATACAGCTCGAGGAAAACTGCAGCGCGAGCGCTCCTTCCCTGGGGACGGTGAGAATCTCGAATTCCTCGCCCGGCCAGACAAGAAGGACATTTCCGGCAGAGAGTGCGTATTCTTTTCCTTCTACGCGCAGTTTGATGCGGTTTTTACGCGCAAGGATGAACCGGGCGGGCATATGCCAGCGCTGGTCCGCGGTGAGTTCGTCGCCGAGATATCCGAATTCAAATCTGGAATTCGGCGGCGAAGGCGTTTTGATTTTAGTTTTTTTCATGTGTTTTCTCCTTGGCTAAAGATTTGGCTTGTATATCATATGGTACGGATTTCTTTCGCTTAAAAATCGGATGCAGCGGCAGAATCCGCGGGTACCGTGTTTAACTGTCCGAAATACAGGGAATGGGCATCCTCGTAAATCCGATTGAAATTCTCATCTCTTCCCTGATGAAGCGAAGAGATGTAGCTGTGCTCCTGCTCGGCCAGCTCCGGATGAATCCGGGCCATGGTGGACATGCCGATATTCGAGCAGATATCGGAGATTCTCTCGATATCCGACAGGAGGTTCAGGAAAATGCTGTCCACAACGGGGCTGCATTCGCCGCGGCTTAAGCGCTTCAGGTGATTGTCGCGGAGGGCGTTCACCATGTCGTCCACGACTTCCTCGAGGGGCTCGATGGAGCGCGCGGCCTTTTCGTCGCGCTTTTCAAAGGAGAGGCGCGCAAGATCAAGAATCCGGTCGATCAGGGATTTCATGACCATGAGTTCGTTCTTCGCGGAGTCCGAGAAGGACGCGTTCTGTTCCCTCAGGCTGACTGCCGCCTCCGAGATATTGACCGCATGGTCGCCGAGCCGTTCGAATTCGGAGGTGATGCGGTAATATTCGTTCAAGATCCGGATGTGGTAGTCGGATTTGACCGAGGAGCTTAAGCCTACGAGATATCCGCTGATCCGGTCGGCGAAGACGTCGATGTGATCCTCTTCGCTGTTCAGCTCCTGAAGGCTCTTTTCATTGAAATCCCACAGGAGCGCGTAGGCGCGGTCGATGTTCGAGCGGGCCGCGTCAAACATGGTCATCAGCGCGTCATAGCCGGAACTGAAGGCAATGGCGGGCGTGCTGTAGAACTGCGGGTTCAGTGCGGTTAACTTATCGGCATACTTTCCGTCGTTTTCCTGTCTGTCACGGATAATCAGCCGGGACAGTTTTTCGTACTGGATCACGGCCGGGAACAGAAGAAGCGCACAGCCGAGATTGAAAACGGTATTGGTATTCGCAATGCCTCCGGAATAAATCGGCTGGTTCCAGATGCCGTCCAGTACGCCGAAGGCATGCAGAATTGTCACAACGCCGAGGACCAGGACGGTTTCACTGAGGTTGAACAGAATGTTGATAATGCCGACGCGGCGCGCATCCGTCTTCGCGCCGATGGAGCAGACAATCGCCGTCGTGACACAGTCGCCGAGATAAATGCCGACAAGAACGGCGTAGATTCCTCTGAAAGTCAGCTGACCCGTCATCGAGAAGGTCTGCAGGATACCGATGGCCGCGCTCGAGCTCTGCAGGACAAAGGCGACGCCTGCGCCGCTTAGATATCCGATCACGGGACTGTCGTCCAGATGCTCGAAAAGCTGCAGGAAGACCGGCGAATCCGTGAGGGAGGTGACGGCGCTTGTCATGTTCAGAAGGCCCGAGAACAGAATGCCGAAGCCGACGGCGATGCCGCCGATCTGCTCGGATTTTCTGAAGTGCAGGAACATGATCAGCACGACGCCGATAATGAGCGCGACCGGCGCGAGCGTCGAGGGCTTCAGGGCCTGCAGCCAGGAAACCGAGGAATCATTCAGATCGAGGAGCCGGATGATCTGGCCCGTCACCGTCGTGCCGACGTTGGCGCCGATGATGATGCCGACCGACTGCCGAAGAGAAATAATACCAGCAGCTACCAGGCCGGAAGTGATGACGATGGTGGCGGTCGACGACTGGATGAGGGCCGTGACGAGAAGCCCGAGAAGAAAAGCCTTGAAGACATTGTTCGTGGCTTTTTCCATGATTTTCTTCAGCGCACCGGACGAACTTTCCTTCAGCGTGTTGCTCATAAGACGCATGCCGTAAAGGAACATCGCAAGGCCGCCAAGGAGACTGATTATACTGAATATGTCCATGCAAAAAATGACGCTCCGCCTCTTTTTAAAGGGAGAAGAATGAAAGGTTTTCCCCACTTTTATGATTATGTACCAATTATAAGGGATTTCTTATCCAATTGCAAGAAAAATTATGACAAAAAAATAACAAATTATGCTCGGTGCATGGGCGAAATAGGATGATTTCGTGACGGAAGGGCAAAAAGTTACCGATTGCCCCATGAAAAACAGCCTTGAATAAAAAACTTAGGGGAGGAAATGTGAGGATTTTGAATAATGCTTGCAGACTTTGAAGAGAAATGATATGATGAAAAAAAGCGTTGTCGGGAGAGAATCCCGAAGAAAAGAATACATCAGAGGAGGCAGCAGAATATGACTGTAAAACAGGAAGGCAAACGGATTGTGATTCATTACGGCGTCAACAATCTGTGGATCGAGCCCTGGGGACGTGACAGCATCCGCGTGCAGATGAGCGCGGAGACCGAGCCGGACCGGCGGGACTGGGCTCTTACAGAGCCGGTGCCGGAAATCGAGCCTGAAATCACGACGGAGGAGGTCGATATGACCGATCCCTGGTACCGCTCCGAGGAGTGGGAGCGCTACCATATGACTGGAACCATCTGGCGCATGAAGAACGGAAAGATTACGGCGGAGGTTTCGGAAGAAGGGTGGCTCAGCTTTAAGAACGAAAAGGGCGAGGTGCTTCTTGCCGAATACTGGAGAAACCGCAACCGGGTCTGCCGCTACGCGGTGCCGATCGGTGTGCCGGCGCGGGAGCTGAAACCTATTCCGGGCACTTCGGATTACCGCCTGAGCGCGATTTTTGAAGCGAATGACGACGAGCATATCTTCGGCATGGGCCAGTATCAGGACGGAAAACTCGACAAGAAGGGAATGGTGCTCGATCTGCAGCACAAGAATTCCCAGGCGAGCATTCCCTTCTATGTGTCGAGCCTCGGATACGGATTCCTCTGGAACAATCCGGCGGTCGGCGAGGTGCATTTCGGCACGAACCGCACCGAATGGCGCATTCCTTCGACGAAGAAGATGGACTACTGGGTGACGGCGGGCGACACCCCGGCGGATATCCTGTACAATTATTCGGAAGTCACGGGCCGGACGCCGATGATGCCCGAGTACGGCATGGGCTTTTGGCAGTGCAAGCTGCGCTACAAGACGCAGGAGCAGGTGCTCGAAGTGGCGAGAGAACATAAGCGCCGCGGCCTTCCGATGGATGTCATCGTGGTGGATTTCTTCCACTGGACGCTGCAGGGCAACTGGGAGTTCGACCCTGAATGCTTCCCGGATCCGGAAGGCATGATCAGGGAGTTGAAGGAGCTCGGCATTGAGACGGTCGTTTCAATCTGGCCGACGGTCGACGAGCGCTCGAGAAACTACGGCCCGATGGCGGATCAGGGCATGCTGATGCGCACCGATCGCGGACACGCGCTTTCCGGCTCCGGCTGGATGGGCTCGAACGTCTATTACGACGCCACGAACCCCGCCGCGCAGGAATACGTCTGGAACGTCGCGAAGAAGAACTATTACGAAAAGGGCGTACATATCTTCTGGCTGGACGAGGCGGAGCCTGAAATCGGCCCCTATGAATTCGACAACTGGAGATACTGGGCGGGTCCCGCGCAGCAGGTGACGAACATTTATCCGAAGGAGTACGCGAGAGGCTTCTACAACGGCCTGAAGGCCGAAGGCCGGGACGACATCATGTCGCTCGTGCGCTGTGCCTGGGCGGGTTCGCAGAAGTTCGGCGCGCTCACCTGGTCCGGCGATATTTCCTCGACCTGGAGAGGCTTCGCGGAGCAGCTTTCCGCCGGCCTTTCGATGGGAATGTCCGGCATTCCGTGGTGGACCTGCGATCTCGGCGGCTTCATCGGCGGCGATCCGACCGACGAGGGCTTCCGCGAGCTGATGGCCAGATGGTTTGCCTGGGGCTGCTTCCTGCCGGTTTTCCGTCTGCACGGCGAGCGTTCGCCCTGGGATGTCAAGGAAGTGACGATTAAGGAAAACGGCCTTCAGGTTCTCGGCTCCGGCGCGGACAACGAGGTCTGGAGCTTCGGCGAAAGAAATTACGAAATCATGAGCCGCTTCCTCTTTATCCGTGAGAACCTCCGCCCCTATATCCGCGAGGTCATGAAGGCGGCCTCCGAGACCGGCGAACCGGTGATCCGCCCGCTGTTCTTCGATTTCCCGGAGGATAAGGAAAGCTGGAAGCAGGAGAAGGCCTACATGTTCGGCCCGGATCTTCTCGTCTCGCCTGTCACAAAACCCGGCGTCGACAGCTGGGAGGTCTATCTTCCCGCGGGTACAAACTGGGTGGAGAGCGCGACAGGAAAGGTTTATGAAGGCGGTCAGTGCGTGACGGCGGCCGCGCCGCTTGAAATCATTCCGGTCTTCATCCGGGAAGGAAAAGAGATCAAGGTTTACTGAGATTGAACTCAGCCGGGGGAAGGGGAATCCTTCCCCCGGTTTCTTCATTTGAGAAAACACTTGCAAAGATCGCGGCGATCGTATATGATAGGTGGAGCGGGTTTCAAACCCGCAATAAAACCGGGGTGATCCGGCAAATATGGAGGATGAGAAACATGAAGAAATTGGCAGCACTCCTTCTTACGGCAGTTCTTTCGGCTGGACTTCTGTCGGCCTGCGGCGGCAGCCAGAATAGCGGAAGCACTGACGGCGGAAAGGTCGAAGGCAAAGTGACCATTGTGACGGCAAACGATACCACGGGCTCCGTGACGCACATGCTGGAGGCCTTCAAAAAGGCTTATCCGGATGTGGAAATCGATCATCAGATGGTTCCCGGTGCGAGCGACGATGTCAAGCAGTCCATTATGAACTCCTTTGTGGCGGGAGACGCCGATCCGGACGTTATCGCCTGCGACAGCATCTGGGTATCCCAGTTTGCAGCGGCGGACTGGCTTCTCGACGTCACTTCCGAGCTCGAGGCGGTTAAGGACGAATACCTCGGCGGCCCCTTAAAAACCTGTTATTACAACGATAAGGCCTATGCCTTCCCGGACTACACAGACGTAGGTCTCCTGTACTACCGGACGGATATTATTGATACGCCCCCCACGACCTGGGACGAGCTTGTGAAGCTCTGTGAAGAACACAAGGGCGAGGGCGGCACGGAATACGGTTATATTTTCCAGATGTTCCAGGGAGAGCCGACCTCCTGCAACATGCTCGAGTTCATCAAGCAGAACGGCGGACACGATCTTCAGGACGGGAAATTCTCGATGGCAAATGAAAATACCTACGAGGCGCTGGACTTCGTGAAGGGCCTGATCGCGGACGGCACAACGCCGGAGGATGTCCTCGGCTGGCGTCCGGATGACTGCGTCTCCGTCTTTGACGAGGGCAAGGCGATCTTCATGCGGAACTGGACCTACGCCTACGCTCGCGCTCAGTCCGAGGAATCCAAGGTGGCCGGAAAGGTAGGCGTCTGCGCGCTTCCCGTCGGCCCGAAGGGAACGGAGTCTTCCGGTACGCTCGGCGGCTGGAACCTCGCGATCAACAAGAATACCGACAACAAGGCGGCCGCGATCGCGCTCGCGAAATTCATGACCAGTGCACAGGCGCAGAAGATCGCGACAATCGAGCGCTCGACCTTCCCGACGCAGAAGACCATGTACGAGGACAAGGACGTCCTCGAGGCGCTGCCGTATCTTTCCTCGATGAAGGAAGCGGCGGACAAGGCGGCTCCGCGTCCGCAGGTCCGCGATTATCCGACGATCTCGACGATTTTCCAGGAGTATTTCCACAAGGTGCTCGCGGGCGGCGAGGAAAACGAAGCGACCATGAAAGCCATGGACGAAGCGCTGAACGCGGCTTTGGAGAAAATGAAATAATGGACTGATGGGGACAGGGCAGACCGATCCGTTTTGACAGCAAAACGGATCGGTCTGCCCTGTCCCCCCGATAAGCCCCGTTTCGGGAAGGAATCCGCACCTGTATGAAGAAAAGACATGTATCAAGGGACCGCAGGGACAATCTGACAGGATATCTTCTGATCGCTCCTGCACTTCTTCTGATTCTGGCGATCGGCGTCGTGCCGGTCCTGATCACCATATCCTACAGCTTTCAGCATTATCTTCTGACGGAGCCGCAGAACCGGCATTTTGTGGGCTTTGAGAACTATATTGAAATCCTCGGGAACAGCTCCTTCTGGCTTGTCCTGAAGAATACGGCCGTTTTCGCGGTGATCTCGATGACGCTCGAGCTTG
The DNA here is from genome assembly GCA_946632055.1 of uncultured Lachnospiraceae bacterium. GTDB lineage: Bacteria > Bacillota > Clostridia > Lachnospirales > Lachnospiraceae > UBA1267. The sequence goes on along the minus strand of CAMPAR010000037.1, from coordinate 1,428 downwards.
TACTCGGCTTTACCGGCGCGCTCCTCATGAACGGCGCGAAAAAGGGCGGCCGGAGCCTCGTGAGAACGACGGTTCTGATTCCCTGGGCGGTGCCCGGAATCATCATCGCCTATATGTTCCAGTTCCTCTTCAATAACCAGCTGGGGCCGGTGAATGTCATCCTGTCGCACTTCGGCGGCGCCGCGGATTTCTCGTGGCTCACAAAGCCCTGGTCCGCGATGTTCGTCGTCATTCTGGCGGACGCCTGGAAGCAGTTCCCGTATGTCGCGCTGATGCTGCTTGCGGGCCTGCAGACCATCACGCAGGAACTCTATGAATCGGCGGCGATCGACGGGGCCGGAAAGCTGAAAAGCTTTTTCTACATTACGCTGCCGAACCTGAAGGGAATTCTCCTCATCGTCCTTCTGTTCCGTACGATGGGCGCGATCCGAATCTTCGACATCATCTTCGGCATCACCGGCGGCGGGCCGGCAAGCTCCACCGCGACGCTCCTGTACCAGGCCTACAAGTATCTCTTCAGCGATATGAATTACGGCAAGGGCTCCGCCATGTCCACGATCATCACCCTGATCATCCTCGCGATCTCGATTCTGTACATCCGGGTTCTCGGGCGCAGGGATGAGGACTGAGAAAGGAGAGCGGCATGAAAGCGAAAAAATACTTTGCAAGAGCCGGATACATCATCCTTCTCGTGATCTTTATCGTCCTGATGGTCTTCCCCTTTTACTGGCTGGTGCTGACTTCCTTCAAGGATCCGCGGGACATCACCCTGATGCCGACGGAACTCTGGCCGTCCCGGTTTTCCCTGAAATTCTTCAACTACGCCTTTACGGAGCACCATCTGGAAATATACCTTCTGAACAGCGTGATCGTGGCGCTCGGGGCCATGGGGCTGACGATCCTTTTCGCCTTCCCGGCGGCGTATGCTTTCTCGCGGATCCGCTTCAAATTCAAGAAATTCTGGCGGAATGTGATCCTGCTTGCGAATATGTTCCCGATCATCGCGGTCGTTACGCCGATGTTCATCATTTTCCGGAAGATGCACCTGATCAACACCTACTGGGGGCTGATCGTGCCGAGCGTGATCATCACGCTTCCGATGGCGATCTGGACCCTGCAGGCCTTTATCGACACGCTGCCGAAGGACCTGGAGGAAGCCGCTGAGATTGACGGCTGCAGCCGCTTTCAGGCGGTTGTACGGATCATTTTCCCGCTCGCGGCGCCCGGCATTTTCACGACGGCGATTATCGCCTTTATTACTGCCTGGAATGAATTCATGTTCGCGCTGATCCTCGTCACGAAGGATTCGATGCGCACCGTGCCGGTCGCGATCTCGATGTTCCCCGGTCAGTATACGGTGCCCTGGGGCGACATGGCGGCGGCCTCCGTCATCGCGACGGTGCCGATCGTGCTGGTGGTGCTTCTGTG
>CAMPAR010000036.1 GCA_946632055.1 uncultured Lachnospiraceae bacterium | reverse complement strand
TGAAAGTGCGAAGCACGAAACGCTCCGGATATCACCTTTTGACCTTACCATCATATAATGCCCACATAACACAATAAACCGTTCTAAAGGAGGAACAAATAGATGCCAGGTAAGTTTCAAAACACGCAGGAATTAAGAGATCATGTCAATTCGCTTCCGCTCTATCAGGATTTCCATGAACTCGGAGAAATGCTGAGCACCGCGACTACATACGGCTATACCAACAGAAACAATGCGCCGGGCGGCGAAGACGTCGGCGAGTTCATGGCGGCATTTCCCAATGCGCTTAAGAATCTGAATAAAGAGCGCATTGATGATCCTGACTACGACGACAGTTCGGACTATTATCTGGGTCATCTGAAGAACATGCATGACCTTCTGCGGAAGCCGGAAGGCGATACGCTGTACAATCACATTCTGAAAGGTGTCACGGCATATGACAAACAATTCCCGGGCTCTCTTCAGAAGTTCTACAATGAGATGTACAGACTCGACCAGTTCTACGGCCTGGAGCTTCATCTCGAGGAAGTCGACCCGGAATATGAGAAGGCTCTTGGAACTGCAAAGAAGGAGGCCGGGAAGAAGGAGGAAGAGGTTAAGAAAGCCGCTGCGAAAAAAGAGGCTGACGAGCTTCGCGTGCCTTCCTGGGAGAACTATGATAAGCTGCATACGCCGAAGGACGGCCAGGCTCTGTCTATGGCGAAGAAGAAGGAATATCTTGCAAAGCGCATCACGGCGTCGTATATCAACACATTAAACCAGCAGGGAGGAGAGCTGATCACGCCATTCTCGAAGGGCACTGCGCGTGACGAAGCCGCAAAGCTCCAGTCGAGCTGGGCGTTCAAGCATCTCGCCGCAAATGCGGCAAATGTGAACGAGAATCTTCAGAAGGACCGCGCAGATCTCGCGGAGCTTGCGGAAGACATGCGCCGGCCGTTCAAGGGTCTGACCTTCGACGAAAGAAAAGAGAAGATCGAGTTCCTGCATGAGATGCTGCAGCATATGATGCCGAAAGACGGCCGTACCACGAAGTACTGCCGCATGTACGAAAGCATCGAACAGGCGTATAATAACCGTGATAATCTGGAGGACTGCGACAATCCCGCATTAAACGGCGAGGCAGCGCTTCAGGGGATTTTCGACAACACCGAGAAATACATGAAGGGCAAGAAATCGCTTCGAAGCAAGCCAGACGAGCAGTGCCGCTTTGACCAGTCGATGGATATCATCGGCTGTCTCGGGAAGGGGAGCCGCGGTGCAGAGATGATGGCGAAAGGCCTCATTGACCGCGTGAATACGGTAAGAAGCGGCAAAGGCCAGCGCACCGTGAATTTCGATGACCTCGGAAGAGAGGACTGCTTCACCGCGCATTCGAATGCCCGCCGGCTGCAGATCCTGGAGGAACGGCGCCAGCGCGAGTTTGCGAAAAAGCATAAGCAGGCTCCTGCGAAGAAAACGGCAGCGAAGCAGAAACCCGTGGACAAGCAGAACGCAAACCGGGAAAAGCGCACGGCCAAATTCTCCGAGTACTGGGCCTACAAAGACCGGGTTAAGGAGGATAAGTTTGCGATCAGGGAAGTTCAGAATTATCCGAAGGATAAGAACAACTTTACGACCGCCCCGGACCACTACAGTGAGGCCAACTCATGGGATACATTCAAGGATGCGGAAGTAATGAACAAGGCGGCTCTCAGGGGGATGATTGCTTCGTCTCTTGCAGTGAAAGATACGAATATGTATTACAACCCCATTACGAATGAACTCGGCGTTGATCATGATGAGTATTTAAGCAACTATAAAAAGTATATGAATGATCCGGCTGTTGATAAAATGGCTGAAAAGCTGAATACTCCCGAAGCGAGAAGGGAACTCTTCGATGATCCGAACGGATACAAACTTCATATGGTAAGCACGTTGAAATTTGACAAGCTTCAGGAAGTTTACGACGGCGCGAAGAAGGAAGGCCCGGCCATCAACCTTTAAGAGTCAATGGGGACAGGTTCCAAATGACTAATTTAGTCATTTGGAACCTGTCCCCGATGACTAGATCCTCCTAAAGGCAGGGATCACGTCGATCGGGGCGGGGGCGGTGATCGTCTGTCCGCCCTGGTATTCGCTGCCGTCCTCCATGTTCATCCAGAGGCCGTCCGGGAGATAGACCTTCCGCTCGGTGAGCCCTTCGTAGAGGATCGGCGCGACGAGGATGTCCGGTCCGAACATGTACTCGTCGTCGATTTCCCAGGCCTTTTCATCCTTCGGGAAGTCGTAAAAGAGCGGCCGCATGACGGGCGTGCCCTTCTCATGCGCTTCCTTCATGAGACTCCGGATATAACGACGGAGGCGCTCACGAAGCGCAATGTATTTTTTGCAGATTTCGAAGATTTCCTCGCCGTAGCTCCAGATTTCGTTCTCGGCGCCGGAGGGGGTAGAACCGCCGCCCGAAGTTCCGAGCGGCTTTTTAAACGGCGCGCGGAAGCCGTGGAGCCGCATGACCGGGCAGAAGCAGCCGAAGGCGAACCATCTCGCAAGCACTTCTTTGAAGGCCTCGCTGTGGATGTTTCCGCCGTGGAAGCCGCCAATATCGGTTGTCCACCAGGGAATGCCTGCGATGCCCATGCTGAGGCCTGCCCGCAGCTGATTTCTGAGGGAACGGAAGGAGGAGTCAATATCGCCGGACCAGACCAGCGCTCCGTAGCGCTGGGAGCCTGCCCAGGCACAGCGGATCAGGTTCACGATGTTTTCCTGTCCTTCCTTTTCCATGCCCTCGTAGGCCATCCGGGCGTAGTCGAGGGGATAGCGGTTGCCGATCTCCACGTCCGGACCCATAAAATAACGGTAGTGCTTATATTCGTAACCGTTCAGTTCCGGCTCCGCTTCGTCGAGCCAGAAGAGGCGGATGCCGAGGTCGTAGTAGTTTCGCTTCATGACCGAGAAGACGAATTCCCGGGCGCCGGGGTTCGTCATATCGGTGACGGCGGCGCCTGCGAGGAAAGCCGTGCGCTTGCCGTATTCCGCTCGGATGAGATAGCCTTTTTCGAGCATTTCGCGGAAGTTGACGGAATCCTCCTGCACGGTCGGCCAGATGGAGACCATGAGCGTAATGCCCATTCCGGAGAGCTCGTCGACCATGGCCTTCGGGTCCGGCCAGTAGTCTTTGTCGAAGTCCCAGTCGCCCTGATGCGGCCAGTGGAAATAATCGACGACGATGACGTCAAGCGGAATGTTTTCTTTCTTATAGCGCCGCGCAACCTCGAGGATTTCGTCCTGCGTCTGGTAGCGGAGCTTGCACTGCCAGAAGCCGAGGCCGTATTCGGGCATCATCGGGACGGTGCCGGTCACCTCGGCGTAGGCTTCCTCAATCTCGGCGGGCGTGTCGCCGCAGACGATCCAGTAATCCATCTGTTTGGTGGATTCCGCCACCCATTCCGTCAGATTCTTGCCGAAGGTGACATGTCCGATCGCGGGATTGTTCCAGAGCATACCGTAGCCCTGATTACTGATCATGAAGGGCACGGAGGACTGGGAATTCCGCTGGGCGAGTTCGACAATGCAGCCCTTCTGGTCGAGATACGGCTGCTGGTACTGGCCCATGCCGAAGATTTTCTCGCCGTCGCGGGCTTCAAAGCGCACGGTCAGCCGGTAGTCGTCGGCGGTCTGCACGGGGTCGAAGGTGCGGGATACGATCTCGAGTGCCGATTCAAAATGATCCGAGGAGACGTACATATTCCTCGTGCGGTTGTACTCCTCGAGGACGGGCTCCTCCCTGTCGTTATAGAATTTCAGCTCTCCGTTGTCAAGAATCCGGCAGGTGATCTTTCCGTTCGTAATGAAGGCCTCGCTGCCTTCGATCCGTACGGAGCATTCCGCCTCGGAAGCGCCGCATTCCTCTTTCGAAAGCAGGGCGCCGATTTCCTCCGAAAGAAAATCCGCGCGCTCCGTCGAACGGACCCGGAGACCCTGTCCCCAGGCTTCCACGCGGAGAAGCTCTTTGTCAAAGCGGCGCTCGATGGCGTTTTGGTACTGTTTCAGCATGCTGTTTTGTCCCTCCTGTATGAATATTCTTTTTTCGAAGACGGTTCCATAGACTTTGCTGTTACTATAGCACAGCTCGCGAGGAAATGCACTTGTTTTTATGATTTTACGCGGCGATCCCGGCGCCTTCTGTTTGACAAGTCGGGGAGGATATGGTATGATAGCCCTGCCTGTAAGATGACGGTGATCGGTCAGTGAGAAACGCGGGCGCAGCAAATACATGAATTTTTGGACTTGACAAATCCCGAAACCGTGTTATAATGTTGCTGTTGTCTGAAAAGACACATGTACGTGTAGCTCAGCTGGATAGAGCGTCTGACTACGGATCAGAAGGCCGGGGGTTCGAATCCTCTCACGTACATTGATGAAGCGGAGGGTTCCCGAAGAGGAACCCTCTTTTTCTGTGTAAAGAGGTTGTAGCATGAAGAATCTGAAATCAGTCCTTTGCATTCTGCTGGCGGTGCTGCTTGTTGCTGCGTCCGCCTGCAAAACAGAAGAGAGCCGGACGCAGGAGAGCACTGCGCCGGAAGAGACGAGCGAATCGCAGACGAAATACGAGGAGCCGGAGAAGAGCGCGTCCGGAAACGCGGAGGAATCCGCTGAGGAGACGGAGGAGAAGACCTGGACGGTTGAAACGCAGCCGATCGCAGAGCCCGGAACCGCCGAAGCCGAGGAAATTCCGGAGGAGAACATGGAACGGCTCTATGACAGCGGCAGCCTCGGCGTGGACTCGCAGTCCTACTGCGTTCTCGATGACGCGGGGAACGTCGTCATCGGGCGGAAGGAGCTGAAGGCCTACGCGCCGGCCAGCATCACGAAGGTCCTGACCGCGCTCGTCGTGATGGATCACGCGGAGCTTTCGGACCAGGTGACGATTCAGGAATCTTCCCTGGTAAACAACATGGAGCCGATGAGCTCCGGCGTCTATCCGTCCTTCAAGCCGCTCGAGGTCGTTACGATCGAGGATCTTTTGTACGCGCTGATTCTCGCGTCCACGAACGCGGCGGGAAATATTCTGGCGGACCATATCGCGGGAAATACGCCGGCCTTTGCAGAGCTCATGAACCAGAAGTGCGCGGAGCTCGGGCTTACGCATTCGCATTTCGTGAACGCGCACGGCCTGGATACGGATGGCCACTACACCTGCGCCTACGATATGGCGATGATTCTGAAAAAAGCGCTGGAGAACGAAACGCTCCGGATTATTTTAAGCAGCACGGGCTATAAGATTCCGGCGACCGCCTATACCGAGGAGCGGATCGTGACGATGGGACACCAGATGGTGAACGGAACCCGGGCGGTTGCGGGCGTCTTTGCCGGAAAGCCCGGCTGGACCGTGAACGCGCAGGGAACGCTTCTCACGGCCGTGACGCGCGGCGAGCGGACCTTCTATGTGTGTACGATGCACTCGGATAACGGCTGCCAGTATGACGATACCACCAATGTGATTGAATATGCCTACGCGATGGCGGAAGGGCGGGAGCCGGTCGTGAATCCGCTGATTCACAACATGGTGATCCGCAAATCCAATGAACACGGCGTCGACCTCTTCTTCGTCGTGGACAACGGCGGATCGAACGTCCGCGTGGTCTACTGGGATTTCAAGAAAGGAACGGACGGCGCCGTCCAGGGAGAGCCGACGGAAGCGAAGCCCTACATGGGTGTGCATTTCAATTTCGAGGAGCAGGGCCCTTACGCAGTGCAGATTTTCGCAACCGGACCGTCCGGCGCGGAGGCCGGCATCCAGTTCTACATTCTCTTCAATGGGAAGATGAACAAGCCCGGAATTACCGTGTGGAACCGTCAGCAGTACATGATCGACGATTTCGGCCTTCTGAAATGCAACGGCGGCGTGGAGGTCCGGCAGGGAATTTATTATTCGAATCCGGACGGCTCGATCGCGCACGGCTTCTGCGGGCGCTTCTACGCCGGCGAGGACGGACAGCTTGTGACCGGCTGGGTGACGGCCGAGGGCGTGACCTGCTACTGCCAGGGCGACGGGCGTCTTGCGACGGGCCGGGTCGTCGTGGAAGGCGTGGAGCATGAATTCAATGAATACGGCGCGCTGATCCGTTAAGCGGGCTTTCAATGTATCAGGACAGGAGTTCAAATCATTCTATGAAGTGGAAAGAATATACGATCCATACCACGAGCGCGGCGGAGGATCTGGTGGTGGACGCGCTTTCGGAGCTTGGCATCGACGGCGCAGAGGTGCGGGACAAACAGCCGATTCTGGAAGGCGACACGATGGAAATCTTCAAGGACGTGATGCCGGAACAGGAAGCGGACGACGGCAAGGCCGAGGTGGTTTTCTATCTCGAAGAGGACGCCGGGGACGGAACGCAGGAGAGGATCCTCTCCGACGTGCGGGCTGCTCTCGAGGAACTTCGGGACTTTATGGAGATCGGGGAAGGCACGATCACGGAAGGCGAGACCGAGGACAAGGACTGGGTCAATAACTGGAAGGAGCATTTCCATGCCTTTACGGTGGACCGCATCCTGATCAAGCCGACCTGGGTGGAAAAGCCGGAGGACGACGACAGTGAGATCATGGTCGAGATCGACCCCGGAACGGCCTTCGGCACCGGCTCGCACGAGACGACGCAGCTGTGCATTCACGGCATCCGGAAGTTCATGAAGCCCGGAAGCCGCGTGCTCGACGTCGGAACCGGCTCTGGAATCCTCGGGATCATCGCGCTGAAGCTCGGAGCCGCGTCGGCCTTCGGGACGGATATCGATGAGCTGGCGGTTTCGCAGGCGAAGGAGAACATCGTCCTGAACGGAATCGACCCGGAGGATTTCCCCGTGATCGCGGGAAATATCATCGACGATCCGGCCGTGCAGGAACGAGCGGGGCTTGAAAGCTACGACTTCGTGCTGGCGAATATCCTGGCGGACATCATCATTCCGCTGCAGAAGGTGGTGTGGGCCGAGATGAAGATCGGCGCAGTGCTGAACGTCTCGGGGATCATCAATCTGAAGGAAGAGGCGGTCCGGAACGCGCTCCTTGAAAATCCGCACTATGAACTGCTGGATACGGAATATCAGGGAGAATGGGTCTCGTTTACCGTGAGAAGAGTGCGCTGAAGAAGCGCCGGAGGATCCTATGTATCATTTTTTCGTAAGTCCGGAGGAGATCCTTTCGGACAGCATCCGGATCGGAGGCGCGGACTATAATCATATGCGGAACGTGCTCCGCCTGAAGCCCGGCGAAACGGTTTCGGTTTCCGACGGAAACGAGCGGCGCCTGACCTGTGAGATCAGCGAATATACGGAGGAAGAAGCGATTCTGCGCGTGATCGATATCGAGGGGAAAAGCACGGAGCTTCCGGCGCGCGTCCTGCTGTACCAGGGCATTCCGAAGGGCGACAAGCTGGAATTCATCGTGCAGAAGGCGACGGAGCTCGGCGTGCACGGGATCATTCCGGTCGCCATGAAGCGCTGCATGGCGAAGATCGAGAAAAAGAAGGAAGACGCGAAAATCGAACGGCTGCAGCGGATCGCGGAATCCGCGGCGAAGCAGTCCGGAAGGGACGTGATTCCGGAAGTCCGGAAGGTATTAAGCCTGAAGGAAGCCGTGCAGGAAGCGGCCGAAAGCTGCGATCTGATGCTCTTTGCCTATGAAAAGGCCGAGAGCCCCGAAGAGACGGCCGCGGCGATGGAGAGCCTTTCGGAAGGGATGCGGATTGCGGTCTTTATCGGCCCTGAAGGCGGTTTTGACGGCGAGGAGGCGGAGCTTCTGGAAAATGCCGGTGCGCGGACGATCACGCTCGGAAAGCGCATTTTAAGGACGGAGACGGCCCCACTGTACCTCCTGTCGGTGATCGGATACCGGCTGGAATTCGGTGGCAGATAAGGGAGAAAGACATGGAAATCTATCTGGACAATTCGGCGACGACGCGGGTCGATCCCGAGGTCCTTGATCTCGTGAAAACGATTATGGACGAGGACTACGGAAACGCGGCCTCCCTGCACCGGAAGGGCGTGGAGGCGGAGAAGTACACGCGCCGCGCGAAGGAACAGATCGCTTCGACCCTGAAGTGCGAGGCGAAGAACATCTTTTTTACCTCCGGCGGCACGGAGTCCAACAACTGGGCGATCCGGGGAACGGCCGAGTCCTACGCGCGGAGGGGCCGTCATCTCATTACGACCTCCGTCGAGCACCCGAGCGTGAAGAATACGATGCGGTATCTCGAGGAACAGGGTTATGAAGTGACCTGGCTTCCGACGGATTCGGACGGACGGGTTTCAGCGGAGGAGGTGAAGGCCGCGCTTCGGCCGGATACGATTCTTGTCTCCGTCATGCAGGTCAATAACGAAATCGGCGCGGTGGAGCCCGTGGAGGAGATCGGTGAAATGCTTCACCGCGAGGCGCCCGAGGTGATTTTCCACGTGGACGCCATCCAGTCCTACGGAAAGTACCGGATTCACCCGAAGCGCGCGCATATCGACCTTCTTTCCGTCAGCGGACACAAGCTCCACGGACCGAAGGGCGTGGGCTTCCTGTATGTATCTGACCGGGTACGCTTAAAGCCGCTGATTTTCGGCGGCGGACAGCAGAAGGGGCTGCGTTCCGGCACGGAGAATGTGCCGGGGGAAGCGGGGCTCGGGCTTGCGGCGGAGAAGATCTACCGCGATTTTGACGCGAATGTGGAGCATCTTTACGAGATGAAGGAGCGACTCGTTACGGGGCTTGAAAAGCTCGAGGGCGCCCGCGTGAACGGTAAGACCGGCCGCGACTCCGCCCCGCAGATCGTGAGCTGCAGCTTCACGGGCGTGCGCTCCGAGGTGCTGCTGCACGCGCTGGAGGACCGCGGAATCTATGTTTCCTCGGGTTCGGCCTGCGCTTCTTCCCACCCCTCGGAAATCAGCACCCTGCTTTCCATCGGACTTTCGAAGGAGGAGCAGGAGGGGACGATCCGCTTCTCCCTGTCCATTCACACGCAGGCGGAGGAAATCGATGAGGCCCTTGCGGCGGTCGCAGAGCTTCTGCCGGTTCTACGGAGGTATACGAGACGATGAAATTTCACGCATTTCTGATCAAATACGCGGAAATCGCGATTAAAGGCAACAACCGCAAATATTTTGAAGACGCTCTGGTCAAACAGATCCGCTTTCATCTTCGGAAGGTTGAGGGGGAATTCGCCGTATCGAAGACGCAGGGCCGCGTGTACGTGGAGGCTGCGGGAGACTATGACACGGATGAAGTGATCGAAGAGCTGCAGCACGTCTTCGGAATTCTCTGGATCTGCCCCGTCGTGCGGGTGGAGGATCACGGCTTTAAGGATCTTTCGGAAAAGGTCCTGCGGTTCATGGACGAAGCCTACCCGGACAAGCACCTTTCCTTCAAGGTGGAGTGCCGCCGGACGCGCAAGAATTTTGAACTGAATTCGCAGGAGATGAATGCCGAGCTCGGTCACGACATTCTGGAAGCTTTTCCCGAAATGCGCGTCGACGTGCATCACCCCGACGTCCTTTTAAGAGTTGAGGTGCGGGAGGACTTTATCAATATCTACTCGAAGGAAATCCGGGGACAGGGCGGCATGCCGCTTGGCACCTCCGGAAAGGCGATGCTCCTCCTTTCGGGCGGCATCGATTCGCCGGTTGCGGGCTACATGATCAGCAAGCGCGGCGTCTTTATCGACGCGGTCTATTTCCACGCGCCGCCCTACACCTCGGACCGCGCGAAGCAGAAGGTGGTCGACCTTGCGCGGATCATTTCGCGCTACACGGGGCCGGTGCGGCTGCACGTGATCAACTTTACGGACATCCAGCTCGCGATTTACGAAAAGTGCCCGCACGACGAGCTGACGATCATCATGCGGCGGTATATGATGAAGATCGCGGAAAAAATCGCGCTTGACTCGGAGTGCGAGTGCCTGGTGACCGGCGAGTCCATCGGACAGGTCGCGTCTCAGACGATGCAGTCGCTTCTCTGCACGAACGCCGCCTGCGGCAGCCTTCCGGTTTACCGGCCGCTGATCGCCTTTGACAAGAATGATATCGTGGAAATCTCGGAACGGATCGGGACCTATGAAACCTCGATCCTGCCCTACGAGGACTGCTGTACGATTTTCGTGGCGAAGCACCCGGTGACGAAGCCGAGGCTTGCCGTCATCGAGAAGTCGGAAGAGAAGCTTTCGGATGTGATCGACGGGCTGATGGAAGAGGCCTTCGCGTCCGATGAAGTGATTCTCTGCCAGTAAAACGGGCGGAGGATAAAGATTTGCGCGAAAAACGGGCGGCTTTCCCCTGGAAGGCCGCCCGGAAGGACTTGATCAGAATTTTATTTGATAATATACGGATCCAGCGTCTCGAGGATCTCGTCCATTTCCTTGTCGCCGTGAATGTTGAGGTTGATCGGCTTTGAAAGATCCAGAGAGAAGATACCCATGATGGACTTCGCGTCGATGACATAACGGCCGGAAACCAGGTCGAAGTCCGAATCGAACTTGGCAAGGTCGTTGACGAACGACTTTACTTTATCAATAGAATTCAAACAAATCTGAACAGATTTCATGATGATCCCTCCTTATATGGGTTTACAGGGATATTGTAATGGTTTGAGGGGAAAATGTCAAGCACGGAACTGGAGAACTTGAAAATTGCTTTCCATACGCTCGGCTGCAAGGTGAATATCTACGAATCCGAGGTGATGCGGCAGCTCGCGGAAAACGCCGGCGCCGTCACGGTGCCCTTTGAGGACGAGGCGGATATTTATGTCGTGAACACCTGCACGGTCACAAACATGGCGGACAAGAAGTCGCGCTCTTACCTGAGGCGTCCGAGAAAGCGGAATCCGGAGGCGCTCGTCGTCGCCTGCGGCTGCTATGCTCAGGTGGAGGGGGAAAAGCTCCTCTCGGAGGGAATTGCGGACATCCTCGTCGGCGCCGATGAAAAGCAGGACCTCGTGCGGATTCTCTCGGATTACCTTGAGAAGGGCATCCGTCGTCCGGTGCGGGACCTTTCAAAGCCGGGAAGCTTTTCGAATATGAGCCTCGCCGCGCTGTCCGCCCATACGCGCGCGGATATCAAGGTGCAGGACGGCTGCAATCAGTTCTGCTCCTACTGCATCATTCCCTACGCGAGAGGGCGGATCCGCAGCCGCAGAATCCCGGACGTTGTGTCGGAGATCACGGCGCTTTCCGAAAAGGGCGTGCAGGAATTTGTGCTGACGGGCATTCATTTAAGCTCCTACGGCCGGGATTTTGACGCGCCCGCGCAGGATGAATTCCTGCGGCTCGTGGAAGCCGTGCATGAAATTCCCGGGGTGAAGCGGATCCGCTTCGGCTCTCTCGAACCCCGGATCGTGACGGAGGAGTTTGCCGCGCGGCTTTCCGCCCTCCCGAAGATCTGTCCGCATTTCCATCTCTCGCTTCAGAGCGGTTCGGAAGCGACCCTGAAGCGCATGAACCGGCACTATACGCCGGAAGAATACCGGAAGAGCTGCAAAATCCTCCGGCGCCATTTCGACGAGCCCGCGATTACGACCGACGTGATTGTCGGCTTCCCGGGGGAGACGGAAGCAGAATTCGAGGAATCCCGGCGCTTTGTTTCGGAGATCGGCTTCTATGAGCTGCATGTATTCAAGTATTCCAGAAGAAAGGGCACCGTGGCCGACAAAATGCCGGATCAGATCCCGGAGGAAGTGAAAAATAAGCGCTCTGAGGACCTGATCGCGCTCGGAAAAGAGATGTCGGAGGCTTTCAGAAGCCGTCATGACGGCAGGAGGGCGGAGGTCCTGACGGAACAGGAGGGCTTCCTTTCCGGGAAAAAGATGCTCTTCGGCTACACGAAGGAATACATCCGGGCGGCTGTCCCCGCGGAAACCGGCGAAAACCGGATCGTATCCGGCATCCTTTCGAAAAGCCCGGATCCCGAAGTGATGCTGCTCTTATGAAATTCAGGCGTGAAATCTGAAAAAATCCTGGATTTTTCGCGCGGGCTCTATTGAAGATTCCGCGAAAATCGTATATAATAAATTATTCTGAATACTGATGAACGTGAAAACTGAAATTGGAGGAGGAATATTCTGTTATGGCTGAATTCAACGACACCCAGTTCATCCGCCTTCCGGGGATGGGCTCTTTTGAGACGCCGGATCGCATGGATGCTTCGGAAGTACTGAAGCAGGTGTATGCCGCGCTCAGGGAAAAAGGCTATAATCCGGTGACGCAGATTGTCGGGTACATCATGTCCGGAGACCCGACCTACATCACCAATTATCAGAATGCGCGTTCGCTGATCATGAAGGCGGAGCGCGACGAGCTTCTCTCGGAACTGGTGGAGCATTATATTAAAACGGCTTTATGAGGATCATGGGGCTGGACTACGGGAAGAAGACCGTCGGGGTCGCGCTGTCGGACCCGCTGCTTCTGACCGCACAGGCTTTGGAAACCATCGGAAGAAGCGAAGAACACAAGCTCCGCAAGACCTGCCGGCGGATCGAAGAACTGACCGCCGAATATGAAGTGACCGAAATTGTAGTGGGTCATCCGGTTCTGATGAGCGGAGAGAGGGGGGAACGCGCCCGCCTCTCGGAGGAGTTTGCGGATCTTCTCAGGCGGCGCACGGGGCTGCCCGTTCACCTTCTGGATGAACGGCTGACCACGGTGTCCGCGGATGAAATACTGGAGGAGAGCGGGGTCCGGAAAGAGGACCGGAAGAAGGTGATCGACCGGATCGCCGCCGCGATCATTCTCCAGGAATTCCTGGACAACAGGAAACAGGAGTGTTAAGGAACATGGAAGAGCAGATTGTATTTGAGACCGATGAAGGCGAAGTGCTTTTTTACGTGATTGAAGAGACCCGGGTGAACGGCGTGAATTATCTTCTGGTTACCGATTCGGAAGAGGATGAAGCCGATTGTTATATTTTAAAAGATACCTCGCCGGATGAAGCGAAGGAAGCCGTCTATGAGATGGTGGAGGACGAGGAAGTCCTGAATGCGCTTCAGAAAGTGTTCAAAGAGCTCCTGGAAGATATTGAAATCGAATGATTAGGGAGGTTCATTTGTCACAGGCAAAGAAGAAAAACTATTATGATAATACCTCGGAACGGATCGTGAATGTCGTCCCGCTCGGCGGACTGGAGCAGATCGGCATGAACATCACGGCCTTCGAGTACCGGGAGAGCATTGTGGTGGTGGACTGCGGTCTCGCCTTCCCCTCCACGGAGATGCTCGGTGTGGATCTCGTCGTCCCGGATATCACCTATCTGGAGGAGAACCGGGAGAAGCTGAAGGGCTTCTTCATCACCCACGGACACGAGGACCACATCGGCGCGCTGCCGTATGTGCTGAAATCGCTGAATATCCCGGTGTACGCCACGAGACTGACGATGGCGATCATCGACGGAAAGCTGGAAGAGCATGAGATGGCCGGGATTGTGGAGCGCCATATCGTGAAGTACGGGGACGTCGTCGAGGCGGGAGACTTCAAGGTGGAGTTCATCCGCTCGAACCACAGTATCGCGGATTCCGCGATGCTCGCGATCACCTCTCCTGCCGGAACGATCCTGCATACCGGCGACTTCAAGATCGACTACACGCCGGTCTTCGGCACGATGGTGGATCTGCCGCGGCTTGCGGAGCTCGGGAAGAAGGGTGTGCTGGCGCTGCTTTCGGACTCGACGAATGCCATCCGGCCGGGCTTCACCCCGACGGAGCGCTCGGTCGGCGAAACCTTCGACAAAGCTTTCCAGGACTATCCGAACAGCCGCATTCTCGTCGCGACCTTCGCCTCGAACGTGGACCGCGTGCAGCAGATCATCAACGCGGCGACGAAAGCCGGAAGAAAGGTGGCGATTGAGGGCCGCTCGATGGTCGGCATTTTCCAGCTCGCTGCGGATCTCGAGTATTTAAGAATCCCGGAAGGAACGCTGATCGATACGGAGAGCCTGAAGGATTATCCGGACGAGAAAACCGTCATCATCATGACGGGCTCACAGGGCGAAGCCATGGCGGCGCTGTCCCGCGTCGCGGCCGGGCAGCATAAGCGGATTACGATTACGCCTTCGGACGTCGTGATCTTCAGTTCCACGCCGATCCCCGGCAACGAACGCGCGGTCTCGAAGGTCGTCAACGAGCTCTCGATCCAGGGAGCGACGATTATCAATAAGGAGACCCACGTTTCCGGACACGCCTGCCAGGAGGAGCTGAAGCTCATCTACTCGCTGGTGCATCCGAAATACGCGGTTCCCGTCCACGGCGAGTACCGCCACCGCATGGCGAACGCGCAGATCGCGCGGGAGCTGCAGATTCCGAAGGAAAACGTCTTCATGCTGAATTCCGGCGACGTGCTGTCGCTCTCCTCTGAGCAGGCCCGCGTGACGGGCTCCGTGCAGCACGGCGGCATCATGGTGGACGGTCTCGGCATCGGGGACGTCGGAAACATCGTGCTCCGCGACCGTCAGAATCTCTCTTTGGACGGCATCATCATCATCGCGATGACCTTCCAGAGAGGCAGCGGCGAGCTTCTCGCCGGGCCAGATATCGTGTCGCGCGGCTTCGTCTATGTACGGGAGTCGGAAGGCCTGATGGAGGAAGCGAGAAACATCTGCCTGCAGGCGATCGACTACGCGAAGGAGGATTCGCGCTACGTCGACTGGGGCCGGATCAAGAACCAGGTCCGGGAGGATCTCGGCGGGTATTTCTGGCGCCTCATGAAGCGGAGCCCCGTGATCCTGCCGATTATCATGGAAGTGGAATAGGATCATGGCTTCCGAAGCGAAGAAAAAGAAAAACCGGGAAGATCTCCGGCACTATATCAAAATCATTCTGGCGGTATTTTTACTGGTGCTCGGCGCCGCCATGGCGGTTTTCAGCTACCGGCTCGGAAGGCTGGTCTTTACGGATGACGCCGTGGCGGATTCGTCGGTGGACAATATCACCTACGAGATTACCATTACGCCGGGGGAGAGCACGCTGGCGGTCGGCTTTGAGCTGATGCGCGAGGACGTGATCCCGTCGGCCTCCGCCTTTCTGATTCAGTCGAAGATTTACAAATGCAAGATCGCGCCGGGGACCTATACCGTCTACAGCAAGATGAGCTCCAAGGAAATCATCAAATATCTGAACCAGGAGTTCTTAAGAAAGCAGAAGGAAGGGGAAGGCGCCCAGGCGGAAGGAAAAGGATGACGGAAGAGAGAATTTCGGCCCTGATCCGCTCCTATGAGCGGCCGAAAAATCAATTGTTAAGCGATATCAGGAAGGAAGCGATGGAGACCGGCGTGCCGGTGGTGCGCCCGGAAACCGGACAGCTTCTTTCCTTTTTTACGGAGCTTACGGCGCCGAAGAGGGTGCTTGAGGTCGGAACGGCCGTCGGCTATTCGGCGCTTCTCATGCTGTCGTGCATGCCGAAAGACGGGCGGATCACGACCATTGAGAATTACGGGCCGCGCATCGAGAAGGCACGGGAGAATTTCAGGCGTTCAAACGAAGAGGCGAGGATTGATCTCCTCGAGGGAGACGCCGGCGAAATTCTGAAGACGCTTCAGGGGCCCTACGACCTGATCTTCATGGATGCCGCGAAGGCACAGTATATCGTCTGGCTTCCTGAAATCAAGCGCCTGATGAAGCCGGGAAGCGTCCTGATTTCGGACAATATCCTCCAGGAGGGCGATATTCTGGAGTCGCGGTTTGCCGTTGAACGGAGAAACCGGACGATCCACCGCAGGATGCGGGAATACCTGGAGGCGATTACGGGAGACGAAAGTTTATCCACCATGCTGCTCCCCACGGGAGACGGCGCGGCGGTCACGGTGATGAAGAGTAAGAATGATGAGAAAGAAACCTGAGCTTCTGATTCCTGCGGGCTCTCTTCCGGTCCTGAAGGAAGCGGTCCGCTACGGCGCGGACGCGGTCTACATCGGCGGCGAAAGCTTTTCCCTGAGACAGAGCGCGAAAAACGCCGATATTCCGGACCTTAAGGAAGGCATCGAGTTTGCACACGAACGGAACGTTAAAGTCTATATAACGGCCAATATTCTGGCTCACAACGCGGATATCCGGGAGGCGGAGAGCTATTTTACCGAGCTTCGGGAAGTCCGGCCGGACGCGCTCCTGATTTCGGACCCGGGACTGTTTCTTCTTGCGAAGAAAATCCTGCCGGACACCGAGCTTCACATTTCCACGCAGGCGAACAATGTGAACTACGAGACCTGCCGCTTCTGGCATGAGCTCGGCGCAAAGCGGGTCGTGCTCGGAAGAGAGCTGTCGCTCGAGGAAATCCGGGAAATCCGGGAGAAGATTCCGGAGGATCTGGAGATCGAAAGCTTCGTGCACGGCGCGATGTGCATTTCCTATTCCGGGCGCTGCCTTCTGTCGAATTTCTTCACCGGACGGGACGCGAACCAGGGCGCCTGTACGCATCCCTGCCGCTGGAAGTACGCAGTCGCGGAGGAAACGAGGCCGGGAGAGTATCTGCCGGTGGTCGAAAACGAGCGCGGAACCTTTATTTTCAACTCCAAGGACCTGTGCATGATCGAGCACATTCCGGAACTTCTGGACGCCGGAATCGATTCCCTGAAGATCGAGGGCCGCATGAAGACCGCGCTCTATGTGGCGACGGCGGCCAGAACCTACCGCCGCGCGATCGACGACTGCTTTGAGGATCCTTCAAAATACCGCGCCAATCTGGAGTGGTATAAGGAGGAGATCGGCAAGTGCACCTTCCGGGACTATACGACCGGCTTCTACTTCGGAAAACCAGGCCCGGACGCGCAGATTTACGACAGCAGCACCTATATCCGGAATTACGTCTATCTCGGCACCGCGGGAAAGACGGACGCGGACGGAAACACCGCGCTCGTACAGAAGAACAAGTTCGGCGAAGGCGACGAAATCGAAATCATGAAGCCGGACGGCAGGAACCTTGCAACCCGCGTGCTGGAAATCCGGAACGCAGGGGGTGAGCGCATGGAGTTCGCGTCGCACGCGGCCGAAGACCTGAGAGTCCGCTTCAGCACAGCGCCGGAGGAGTATGATATCCTGCGCGTGAGTGCGGAATCGTCCCATAAGAAAGAGTGATGTCATGAGCATGTCAAAATCCGGCTTCGTCACAATCATCGGACGGCCGAATGTGGGAAAATCCACGCTGATGAACCATCTGATCGGCCAGAAAATCGCGATCACCGCGAACCGGCCGCAGACCACGCGCTCGAGAATCCGCACGATTTATACGGATGAGCGCGGGCAGGTCGTGTTTCTGGATACGCCCGGCATCGTGAAGGCCAAGAACAAGCTCGGCGAATATATGCTCGACGTGGCGGTCAAGACCACCTACGAGGCGGACGTGATCATCTGGCTCGTGCGTCCGGAGCCGCGGGTCGGCGAAGGGGAGAAGGAGATCGCGGCCCTGCTGCTTCGCGCGAAAAAACCCGTGATCTTCGTCGTGAACCAGATCGATACCGTTCCGGAGGAGCGCGTGAGGGAAACTGTGGAGGCCTACGCGGCGCTTCTTGATTTCGACCGGATCGTGACGGTCTCGGCGCTTCGCTCCGTCCGTACGGACAAGGTGCTGCAGGCGATTTACGACCTCCTGCCGTACGGCCCCTACTTCTATGACGAGGACATGGTGACCGACCAGCCGATGCGCGAAATCGTGGCGGAAATGATCCGCGAGAAGGCGCTCCGGCTTCTGTCCGACGAAATCCCGCACGGAATCGCCGTGACGATCGATTCCATGAAGCAGCGGAAAAACGGCCTCTGGGATATCGAAGCCGCCGTCTGCTGCGAGAAGGAGTCGCATAAGGGCATCATCATCGGAAAGGGCGGCTCCATGCTGAAGAAGATCGGCTCCGAGGCGAGAAAGGACGCCGAAAACATGCTGGAGGACAAGGTGAATCTGAAGCTCTTCGTCAAGGTCCGAAAGGACTGGCGGGACGACAGCACCCAGCTTCGGAACTTCGGGTATGTGAGCGATGGACGGGATTAATGTCAACGCGATCGTACTGTCGGTGATGCCGGTCGGAGAGGCGGACCGGAGGCTTCTGCTTCTTTCGAAGGAGCTCGGGAAAATATCGGCCTTCGCGCGCGGCGCGAGACGCCCGACAAGCACGCTCATCGGCGCGGCCCGACCCTTTTCCTTCGGCGTTTTCACGCTTTCCGCCGGCCGCTCGAGCTACACGGTGCAGAAGGCGGAGATCAGCGAATATTTTGAAGATCTGTCCCGGGACGTGGAGAAATCGGCCTACGGATTCGCCTTTTCGGAGCTTTCGGCCTATTTTGCCCGGGAAAACGAGGACGGTACCGAGGCGCTCTCCTTATTGTACTACGCGCTGAAGAGCCTTCAAAGAGGGCAGATTCCGATGAAGCTCGTGCAGATCGCCTTTGAATGCCGGCTGATCGCGCTGAACGGCCTCATGCCTTCCTTTGCCGCCTGCGCGCGGTGCAGGAAGCCGCTGACAGAAGGCGCCTTCAGCAGCGCGCTCATGCAGCCGCTTTGCCGGGACTGCGCCCCGCCGGACGCGAAGCTGCCGCTTCAGAAGAGCGCCGTCTACGCGCTGGAGTACATCCGGACGAGCCCCTTGAACCGGCTCTTCGGCTTCAATGTGACGGAGGAGGTCCTGCGGGAAATCGCCGCGACGGACGAACTTCTCGTGCATCAGGCCGTGGACCGGGAGCTTCCGGCGCGGGCTATGCTGTCGGTGCTTGCCGCGGATTAAGAAGTTTTTTCATCCGGGAGCAGAACTAAGTGATAAAAGGTCTTGAAAAAATCCATCGGGAAGAGTAAAATATATAAGAATTTCTGTCCGTCAGGGAAACGATGCGGACAAAATAACGTGAAATTCACGGATCAAAGAGGAGTCATTATGAGAAACAGGATTCTGCTTATTGCGGCAGCGGCGCTTCTTGCGCTTTCACTGGCCGCCTGCGGCAATCGGACTGCGAGAGGAGAAAACAAAAATTTCGGTCAGGGAGAAAAGGATATCTATATCTACCGGGATCTTGCGGTTCGGGATGTCATGATCGATGATTTTGACACCGAAAAGTACGATAAGGACGAGTATCTCGGCTATCTGCAGGAGGAAATCGACGCCTACAACGCGACCGCTTCCTTTGTCCCGCAGACAGCGGCGGAAGGCGAAGAAGAGAACTTCACCCCGCATTATACCGTGCCGGTTTCCGTGGCGTCCTGCACGGCGGAAGAGAATAAGATCAATCAGCAGCTTCTGTACGCGACGGCGGCGGACTTCACCAAATACAACGAGGAATTCCTTCCGGAGCGCGGCGGTTATACGCTGCAGGCGGGAACGCTTCCCTACGCGGATGCCAGCGTGACCGGAGCGACACTCATCGATCCGGAGTCCGAGGAAGGAAAGACCGTGGACGTGCAGGAAATCCTGACAGGAAAAAGCGCGGACGATTACCGCTTCGTGATCTGCAATTTCGACGCGGTTCTGTACGGGGACGGCGATATCGTCGGAATGACTTCGAACGGCGTGTTTGACAAGGACAAGTATTGTGTCAGCGTTCCGGCCGGACAGACGGTCGTAGTGCTCTTCAAGTGATAAGGAGACAGTGATGGAAAAGACTATGGAGAAAATCGTCGCCCACTGCAAATCCCGCGGCTTCGTGTATCCGGGCTCCGAGATTTACGGCGGCCTCGCGAATTCCTGGGATTTCGGCCCGCTCGGCGTCGAAATGAAGAACAATATCAAGAAGGCCTGGTGGAAGAAATTTGTACAGGAATCCCCCTATAACGTCGGCCTTGACAGCGCGATTCTGATGAATCCGAGAACCTGGATCGCTTCGGGACACCTTGGCGGCTTCTCGGATCCCTTAATGGACTGCAAGGCCTGCCACGAGCGTTTCCGCGCGGACAAGCTGATCGAGGAATATATGGCGGAGCAGGGCATTGTTCCCGAGACCGCGGTCGACGGCTGGACCAACGACGAGATGAAGGCCTACATCGACGAGAAGCAGATTGCCTGCCCCTCCTGCGGCGCGCATGACTTTACCGATATCCGTCAGTTCAACCTGATGTTCAAGACCTTCATGGGCGTGACGGAAGACGCGAAGTCCACGGTCTATCTGCGTCCGGAAACCGCGCAGGGCATTTTCGTCAACTTCAAGAACGTCCAGCGCACCACGAGAAAGAAGATTCCCTTCGGCATCGGACAGATCGGCAAATCCTTCCGCAACGAAATCACCCCCGGCAACTTTATCTTCCGGATCCGTGAATTCGAGCAGATGGAGCTGGAATTCTTCTGCGAGCCCGGAACCGATATGGAATGGTTCAATTACTGGCGTTCCTACTGCTATAACTTCCTGCTTTCTCTCGGACTGAAGGCAGAGGAGCTTCGCCTTCGCGACCACGATCCGGAGGAGTTGTCCTTCTACTCGAAGGGAACGACGGACATCGAGTTCCTGTTCCCCTTCGGCTGGGGCGAGCTCTGGGGCATCGCGG
>CAMPAR010000035.1 GCA_946632055.1 uncultured Lachnospiraceae bacterium | reverse complement strand
GGCTTAAAGTACAAAACTAAAATACTGGCTTTCCTTTTTGAAAGTTTTTCCTCTTATGAGCATCTATAATATTATCATCAGGACAGCGAAGGCATGCTGTTCACACTAAAGGAGGAAAAAATGAGAAAAGTACTTGCGATGATGCTTGCGGCAGTTCTTGCGCTTTCTCTTCTCACAGCCTGTACCGGTTCCACCGAGCCTGCGAAGACTGATGACAAGACCGAAACGACAACCAAGGCGACCGAAGCTGACACCGAAAAAGCTGAGACCGAAAAGGCTGAGACTGAAGGCCAGAAGGAAGATACAACTGCCGAAGCGTCCGAACCCGCGGACGTACCGGTTATCAAGGTTTCTTACCCCTGCCTCGTTGTTACCCCGTCCCCGGATGCGGTAGTCGATGTTGAGAAGACGATCAACGAGCGTCTCGACACCCTTGGCGCGGGCGTGCATATGCAGCTTGAAGCCATCGACGGCATGAACTACGCGACTCAGGTCGACATGGAACAAATCGGCGGCGAGAAGGTTGACCTTTACATGGCGCTCGGAAATCTTTCCGACATGGTTGCCAGCAACAAGGTTACCGATATCTCTGATTACCGCGATGTCCTGAAGCCTGTCACCGATATTACCGGCGACACCTTCCTGGATGCCACACAGTTTGACGGCAAGCTTTACGGCGTTCCCTGCTACAAGGGCTCTGTTCTGACCTATTACTGGGTTGTTCCGACTGAAATCGCCGAAGACGATCTTGGACTGAAGGTCGGCGACCGCGTAACTGTTGAAGATATTACCGGCTATCTTGCAACAATGCACGAAAAGTACCCCGACAAGATCGCGATGGGCGTTCGTCCCGGCGCCAACGGCTCCGCGAACCAGTTCTGCCTGAGCGCAATCTTCGCCGGCCCGAGAAACTACTCCGTCACCGGTCTTCTGAGTGCCGGCGTCGGCGCTTCCACGATCGGTATTGTCGGAGATGATCTGACGGTAGTTGATCTTTACGACACGGATTATTTCAAGAAGGTCTGCGAAACCGCTTATGAATGGAACCAGGCCGGCTATGTGAACAAGGATGCTTCCGTTGCGACGGAAGAAGGCTACGACCTCATGAAGGCAGACCGCTGCCTGTCTTACCTCATCGGCTACGGCGGATGCGATCCCAAGATCACCGACGCTGATACCGATACTACTCATGGCCGGAGCGTCATGATGATCCCGGTTGACCAGAACCTCAACATGCCCACCGGCCTTGACTGGTGCGTCAGCTATGGCTGTGAGAATCCGGAAGCTGCCGTAAAGGCACTGACTTATTTCTACACTGATCCGATCGTAATGAATACGCTTCTGTACGGTGTGGAAGGCAGAGACTGGGTCAACACCGGCTTCAACGATGATCCTCTTGATCCGATCATCCAGCGTCCGGAAGGCCTTGACGCCATGACCGTTCCTTATAATGCACAGTTCACCTGCGGCATCATGGGCAACGAATTCATCGACTGGGTTGTCGCTGACGAGAAGGGCGAATATGAAGACCTCCGCGCGGCACACCTTGAGTTCATGCAGAGCGCTCCGAACTCCCCGGTCTTCGGCTTCAGCTTCAACACCGCCAACGTCAAGAACCAGATCGCTGCGATTTCGAACGTCGAAGCGAAGTACATGGGCGGCCTTCTGACCGGCGAAATGAATCCTGATGAGTACATCCCGCAGCTGGTAGCAGAGCTTGAGCAGGCGGGCATCAAGGATGTCATTGATGAGTGCCAGACTCAGCTTGACGCCTGGGCTAAAGAAAACAAGTAAGAAAAACAGCTGAATACAGGCAAAGAAGGGATCTCCCGGCAGCGCGCCGGGAGATCCCTTTTCTGCAGATTCTCATTCATCAGCTCCCCATTCGAAATGCTGCGCATTTCCGGGAGCTGATTTTTACACAAATCTGAAACTACTGCTGATGAAATTAAAAGAACAACAGGAAAGCCGGGGTTATACTGGTATCATCAAGGAAGATCCCTTTCACCCGGGCTTCCGTAAGAAAAAGAGGAGAAAGAACATGCCAGAGAAAGCTGCTAAAAAGAGAAGCAAACGCGTGAATTATGTGCCGCTGTTTCTGATGATGCTTCCGGGTGTCGCGTACATGATCGTGAACAACTACCTGCCGATGTTCGGTATCACGATCGCGTTCAAGAACCTGGACTACACCAAAGGCATCCTTCGGTCCGACTGGGTCGGATTCAAGAACTTCGAATTCCTGTTCAGGACGAATGATTTCGCGATCATGATGCGGAATACGCTCCTGTACAACATTGTATTTATCTTCGGCGGCCTGCTGGCTTCGCTCGCGATCGCGGTCATGATGACGGAAATCGGTCAGTGGAAAGTCGCGAAGGTCATCCAGCCGATCATCTGCTTCCCCAACATGGTTTCGATCATCATCGTTGCATATCTTGTATACGGATTCTTCGGCGGCGACGGATGGATCAACAACACCCTTCTGCACGGTAACGGTATCTCCTGGTATTCCGAACCGAAATACTGGCCGTTTATCCTGACGATGGTGCATTTCTGGAAGGGCGCGGGCTACGGATCGATCATTTATATCGCGACGATGTCCGGCATCGACAAAGGCCTTTATGAGGCCGCGCGGCTGGACGGCGCTTCAAAGTGGCAGCAGATCACGAAGATCACGATCCCGATTATCCGCCCGATGATCATCCTGATGACCCTGATGGCAGTCGGCCGTATCTTCAATTCGGATTTCGGCCTCTTCCTGCAGGTCCCGATGGATTCTGGCGCACTCTACTCGGTAACGCAGACCATCGATACCTATGTATACCGTGCCCTGATGAAGCTGAACGACGTCTCGATGTCGTCCGCCGCGTCCGTGTTCCAGGCGATTGCAGGCTTTGTCCTTGTCCTTGCCTCCAACCTGATGGTCCGCAAGCTCGATCCGGACAGCTCGTTATTCTAAAGAGAGGGGAGAGAAAAACATGAAAAAAATGAATTCCGAAAAACGCTTTAAGATCCTCTGTCTGATTCTGCTTTCACTTTTTGCCGTCTTCTGCATCGCGCCGTTCATCCTGATGATCAGCGCGTCGGTGACCGATGAAAACGCGCTTTACACCTACGGATATCGCTTTATTCCGAGCAAGGTCAGCGGGGCAGCCTATAAGTTCATGTGGGCTAAACGCGAGACGATCGGCCGCGCTTATCTTGTAACGATCGGCATCACGGCTGTCGGTACCGTGATCAACGTCATCATTACCTCGATGTTTGCCTATCCGCTGTCGAGAAAGGATTTCAAGCCGAGAAACATCTTCGCGTTCTTCATTTTCTTCACGATGCTTTTCAACGGCGGTATGACGGCTTCCTATATCATCTGGACGCAGACCTTCCACATCAAAAACACACTGTGGGCGCTGCTTCTGCCGAACTACCTGATGAGCGGCATGAACGTTCTTCTTGTCCGGAACTACTACATGGGCAGCATCCCCGTAGACATTCTCGAGGCCGCCAGAATTGACGGCGCGACGGAAATGCGCATTTACTGGCAGGTCATGCTTCCGCTTTCAAAGCCGGTTATCATTACCGTGGCGCTCTTCTCGGGCATGGCTTACTGGAACGACTGGATGAACGCGATGTACTATATTTCGAACCAGAAGCTTGTGAACATCAACGCCTATCTGAACAACCTGCAGAACAACATCAAGCTTCTGACCATGCAGTCTTCGATGACCGAGGGCATCAACCTGAAGGGCCTGCAGCTTCCCACGATCGGCGCCCGTATGGCGATCGCCGTGATCGCGGTGCTGCCGATCCTGATCGTGTTCCCCTTCGTACAGGCGCAGCTTATCAAGGGCGTCGTCATCGGCGGCGTGAAGGGCTGACGGAGGCAGGCTATGGCATTTGATCCGAGATTTATGAACCGGCTGATCCCGGCGGACGAATCCTCCGCCGAAGGCATGAAAACACTCTATGCGGACCGATCCGAAAGCTATGGCGTCCGTTACGTGCATGATGTGGTCTATGCGAACAGAAGCGGGATGGACCTGCATCTGCAGATGCTTTATCCGGGGCTGCTGTTCCCGAATATGCCTGCCGGCCTTTTCCGCAGAAGAATTGAAGAGCTGATGAAGACAATGCCGGGCGGACCGAAGCAGATGCCCGAGCCGGGGCCGCTTCCCGAGAGCAGATACATTCCGATTCCGGAGGTGCAGTCTCAGAAGCGTTTCCCCTGTGTTGTATTCATCAAGGGCTCCGGATGGTCAAAGCAGGACTGCTATGTCGAACTTCCGATGCTCATTGATATCGCGCGGGCAGGCTTTGTCGTGGCGGCAGTCGAATACCGCCCGGCTTATGTGGAACCCTTCCCGGGTTTTGTATCCGATGTGAAGCAGGCGATTCGCTTCCTCCGGGCAAACTGCGATGACTTTGACATTGATCCGAACCGGATCGCGGTTATGGGCGACTCCTCGGGCGGACACACCTCGCTGATGGTCGGCTCAACCGGCTGGATGCGTGATTACGACGACGGCGAGTATCCGGATGTATCGAGTGAAGTACAGGCCTGCGTTGCCTGGTACGGTGTATCGGATTTCTCCCGCTTTGGCGAAGGCACCAAAGACTACCGGCCGATGCTGCTCCCGATGATTCTCGGGGAAGAGGGCGCAAAGCGCGAGGACGCAGCTGCTCTGATCAGTCCGGTGAGTTATATTCATGAAGATAATGAGTATCCGCCTTTCCTTCTGATGCACGGGGACCGGGACGTGACTGTGCCTTTCGAACAGAGCCTGATCATGTACAACAAGCTCCGTTCCTGCGGTAAACGCGCGGAATTCTGGAAGGTACAGGGCGCCAACCACGGACAGTATTTCTGGACGAAGGAAGTCATCGGGACAACGATTGAATTCCTTCGGGCCTACGTATAAAAGATAAAAAGGGACGGGCTGAACGGATTGCATTAATGCGATCCGTTCAGCCTGTCCCCTTTTATCAGAATTTTGCAAGTGTCGTGTACATTTCTGAAAGAAGGCGGGAACCCGGAAGAGTATAATGAATATAGCTTTGTAACGGAGGTATTTGAGAATGGCACTTTTCCATGTTGATTATTATTCCCAGGCACTTTCCGGCCAGACTGATTTCTGGGCGGTTCTTCCGAATGATGTCCCGCCTTTTATGGCAGGCCAGAATCCGCATTACAGCCGGGCGCCGAAGGTCCTTGTGCTTCTGCACGGCTACAGCGGCAATGCTTCGGACTGGATTACCGGGTCTCCGATCCGGGAGCTCGCGGGCGAGTATAATCTTGCGGTTCTGATGCCGAACGGCCGCAACAGTTTCTACGTCGATAAGGAAAGCACAGGCGAGAAGTACGCGCAGTTTGTCGGCGAGGAGCTTCTGAGCTACGCCGGACGGGCATTCGGCTTGGATACGAGCCGTGAAAACTGCATCATCGGCGGTTTTTCGATGGGCGGCTTCGGCGCGCTGCACACCGGCCTGATGTTTGAACGTTACGGCAGGGTTATCGCGCTGTCAAGCGCGCTGATCGTGAACGGGCTCGCAGAGATGACCGATGACAATCCGATAGCAAACCGCGCATATTATGAGAACGTATTCGGCGATCTCTCGAAGGCGGCGGAAACCGACCACAGTCCTGAAGTCCTTGTGAAGAAACGCCTTGCCGAAGGAAAAGCCCTTCCGGAGATTTTCATGGCCTGCGGCTCGGAGGATTTTCTGATCGAGGCCAATAACGCCTTTGACCGCTTCCTCACCGGGCAGGGCGTGCCGCACAGATATCACGTAACTCCGGGCATACATAACTGGAAATTCTGGAATTCCTGCCTGGTTCCGGCATTTGAGTGGGCGCTTCCGGGCGAATCAGCCGAAGAGAAGCAGTGAGACAGGACGAGGAGCAAAAAATGATACGGAAAGAATTTGAACGCTGCACGCCGGAGTCCGCCGGAATTCCGTCCGGATCCGTCGAATGGCTTCTTGACCGCCTGGAGGAAGGCTGGACCGAGCCGCACGGGCTGATGATCATGCGGAATTCAAAGGTTCTCGCGGAGGGCTGGTGGGCGCCCTACGCCCCGGGCCTCATTCACGGCCTGCAGTCCCATACAAAAACCTACGCCGCGACGGCGGTCGGCATCGCTGTCACCGAGGGCATCCTAAGTCTTAATGAGCGCGTGATCGACATTTTTCCGGACCGCGCGCCGGCGAACCCTTCGGAGAATCTGAAGCTTCTCACAGTGAGAGACGTCCTCTGCATGGGCTGCGGTATGGAAACAATGCCGATGGGCGGTGCGGACTGGATCGATCAGTTCCTCGCGACCCCGGTTGTGCACAGACCCGGCACGGCATTCATGTACAATTCAACCGGCTCGACGCTTCTTGGCGCAATGGTGCGCGAGAAAACCGGGCTTGGCCTGATCGATTATCTGAAGCCGCGGCTTTTTGATAAGATCGGGATAGATGCCGGAAACCTTAAGTGCATCTGCATGGAGGACGGCATGGAAATGGGCGGCGGCGGACTTTTTGCGACGACCGAGGATAATCTGCGGCTGATGAAGCTGTACCTTGACGGCGGCGTATGGGAGGGCGCACGGATCCTTTCGGAGGAATATGTACGCCTTGCGACTACGCTTCAGAACGAATCCGCCACAGAGCGCGCCGTGAATCCGCCTGCCGAGGACAATTTTGTCGGCTACGGCTTCCAGATTTGGATGTGCCGTCCGGAGGGCGTATACCGCGCGGACGGAGCGATGGGTCAGTTCACGATCGTCTTCCCGAAGTATAATATGATTCTGGCGATCACAGAGAACGCTTCCGGATCGACCGGCGGCGAAATGCCGCAGAAGGCGCTGGATACGATCTGGGAATGGTACAGAAGCCTTCCCGCGCCGGACCAGGGTGCGCTTCCGGAGAATACGGAAGCTTCCGCGCATCTTAAGCGCCGCATGTCGATGCTTGCGCTGCCGCGGCCTGAACGTTCGCGGATTTCCCCGAAGCAGGAGATCGTGCAGGGAAAATATGAGGTGACAGAAGGATATCTGGCGTTCAGACAGTCGAATCCCTTTGTCCCGGATCCGAAGGATGACGGTGTCAGAACACTCGCCGTCCGCTTTGACCCGCACGGGCTTATACTCGATATCATAAACGCGAAGGAAGAAGAGAAACAGGTCATTGCGGCGATGGACGGCAGCCGGAAGGAGAATGCCGTTGACGGTCTCGCGTCGATCGCGCTTGCGAGCGCTGCCTGGAAGGAGGACGATCTCCTTCGCCTGACATTCAGGATGGTTGAGACCTGCAACGAGCAGTATTTTGACCTGAAATTTACCGGAGACGGGCTGGTAATCGAATCGTACAGCGACCATGTCTTTGCAAGAGGAAGAAAAGAGACGACAGTTCTCAGAAAACTGAACTGAAAGAAAGAGGAGGAAATATAATGCCGCGACGTGAAATGCCGAAGATCGATCCGCTGGATCTGATCCTGGACAGACAGTTTGTAATGACCGACGGAAAGGGCCGGATTGACCGGATCCGCGATCTCTATACCACATTTAATGATAAAGTTGATCTGCAGGCCTTAAAGGACGGCGGATATATCGAAGTCGTCGGAAAGATGATGGAGCCTGTGACGATGAGCCGGGATGATCACTCCCCGGAGGTCCTGGCCTACTG
Organism: uncultured Lachnospiraceae bacterium; assembly: GCA_946632055.1. GTDB lineage: Bacteria > Bacillota > Clostridia > Lachnospirales > Lachnospiraceae > UBA1267. Next base: position 13,559 of record CAMPAR010000035.1, on the reverse strand, counting down.
GGCAAAGCTTGGGATGGTTAAGGAATTCCACGGCGAAAATGATCCGATGAGCTGGTCCGAGTACGGGAAAGACACGGGCTATGTCTATGATCCGACTCCGTTTGATGCTCCGCAGAACCTTGCGAAGCGCTGGAATTCTTTTGTTCCGGTTTCCGCGTTCCGTCCGGAAAACGCTGGCAGGAAGTATCCCTGTGTCGTAGTCCTGCACGGCGGCTTTAATCCGATCTCGATTATTGACGGCTGGGGCTGGGTTCAGGAGGCGGCGAAGCGCGAATGGATCGTCATTGTGCCTTCGATCGAGATTGACAGCGTGATCGAGGAGATCCTGAAGAAGGCGGAAGAGCTCTATCCTGTTGACCGTGAGCGCATCTATGCCTGCGGCTTCTCCTACGGCGGTTTTATGTCGAACATGCTCGGAAACAAGCGCCCCGACATCTTCGCGGCAGTTGCGCCGTGCGGCGCGCCGATCGACAACGCCTACTGCGGGGAAGCGATCGGACCGGAGCCGCAGGAGCCTTTTGACGGAGTGCCGCGCGCGATCGGGCTTGGCACCTATATGCCGGTAATGAATATTTACGGAGCGCTCGACGGCTTCCGCTTCCCCTTCTATAATTACACGGGCTTCCTCGGCAGAGACGGCGGGCCGCAGGACCTTGTCGACGGCCTGAATTCCTGGATCCGCGTCAATCACGGCAGGGAAGTCGCGCTTTCGGAGGTTATGGCAATGAAGGACCGCACGGATGTATCGGAAACCGAGGCGGTGCTTGGCATCCCGCTTGAGGAGGGCTGCGGCGAAAAGGTGGAGCGTCAGGGCCTTGTGCATCACATCGCGTCCTTCCCGTCTGAAGACGGCGTCGTCAGGACGCGCCTCATGGGGACGATGAACATGCCGCACTGGCCGACCCCGGAAATGAGTTATCAGGCATTCGAATTCTTCTCCCATTTCTCGAGAAACCGCGAGACCTTCGAGAGTATTTATACCGCTTGATCAGGGGGGTAAACGCATGATCTTTTGTGAGGAAAATCGTCGCCTTCTGGAACAGGCGATCAGGAATGACGCCGCGATCTTCCCAATTGCGCACCACAGGAAAGCGGACGGAACGCTGGACGTCGAGGGCAACCTGAAGGTCTGGCTGGCGGCTGCGAAACCCTTCACGAAGACATACCTCTGGCCGCATGTCACCCACTGGGGCGAGCTCTGCGCGGAGTGGCTCGAAGAGTACGGATTCTGAGGAGAAAGGTTGTATGATGAATAAAATACCCGTTTCGGAGCTTCGTTCGAAGATCCGCACGGAGGGAAGAAGTTATTTTGACAGCGTGGAAGGTGTCCTTTACTGCAATTACACGCTCGGGACCTGGCGCTTCCGGTTTACCGGCACTGCGCTTGCGGCGGACTTTTCAGTGATGCCGGGCATTGTGCTTCCCGGAATGGAGCATGCTCCGCTCGACTGGCCGTGGATCGCGGTGTTTATGGACGGAGAGGAAATGCTTCGGCAGGAAGTGTCCGAAGATGCGCATGAGGTGAAGCTTTTTGAAAGCGGGTCGCCGGAAACGCACGAGCTGCGGATCGTAAAGCTGACGGAAAATCTCCGCGGAGAACTCGGACTGCGCACGCTTTGCTGCGACGGCGAGATCGAAGCGGCCGCAAAGGACAGCCGCCCGGTGATCGAATTCATCGGCGATTCGATTACCTGCGGCTTCGGCAACGCGACGAATGAGGTCATGCATGAATTTGTCCCATCGGAGGAGGACGGTCTTCGGACCCACGGCGCGATGGCGGCCGCGAAGCTCGGACTTCGGCCGCGCTTCATTTCGATCAGCGGCATCAGCGTATCAAACCAGCCGGATTCACCGCTTCAGGGGCTGCCGTCCATGGAGACAATCTACGAATATACCGACCGTATCATTGAGGAACGGCTCGGGGAAGCGCGGGGATCCGTGCCGGAGCGGTTCGAAGCCTATGATTTTTCCGGGAATCCCGCGAAATACGTGGTGCTGAACCTTGGTACGAACGACGCGACGCAGATCTATATGAGCGGGGACCACGAACGGGCAATCCGGTATTTCCGCGAGCGCTACGAGGCCTTCGTGCGGAAGATCCGTGCCCTGAACGGCCCGGACACGGCGGTCATCTGCGCTCTTGGCTGCATGGATTATTACCTTTTTGACGAAATCCGCGCGATCGCGGAGCGTCTGCAGCAGGAGGATCCCAGGCTGTACCTGCTGAAATACGGCAAGATGATGGCGGCCGGTCCGGACGCCGGCGCCTGCCTGCATCCGACAGTTTACCGCCATGAGAAGATGGCGGAGGAGCTGGTATCCTTCATCCGGAACATCGAAGCAGACGTACAGTCATGAACAGCCGCCGCCAGGTTGAATAGGAGCCTGGACAGATCCCGGGGAAATGCGGCGGAACTGAAAGAAAAAGAGAAAGAGAGACAGTCTATGACGATTCAGGAAGTGATCAATAAAGTCCTTGCCTATCATCCGAAGTTCATGCGCTATGCGGGCTGCGACGAATTCAAGTGCGGCTGTCCGGAAGACGAATGCACCGGCATTGTGACCGCAATGGACGCTACGGTGAATGTTGTGAAAAAGGCGGCGGAGCTTCAGGCAAATCTGATCATCGTGCATGAGCCGACCAACTATACTTCGAATGACCGGCCGGGATGGAATGAGGATTTCAAAAATGATGTATTTGAAGAAAAAGCGCGTCTTTTGAAGGAGCACGGCATTGCGGTCTGGCGGGACCATGACCACATGCACGCGCACCAGCCGGATGGAATCTTTACGGGCGTGCTGAAGAACCTCGGCTGGGAGGAGTACGCGGAAGTGGACACCTCGATGGGAATGTTCGCTCATTTCATTGTGACGCTGCCTGAGGAAAAGGAAACGAGCCTTCAGAAGCTTCTTCGGAAGCTGCAGGAGACGATCGGCATGAACGGCGTGAAGTATATCGGGCCATCGGACATGCCCGTCCGGAAGCTTGCAATCGTCGGGCATCTCTACCCGATGCAGGGACCGAAGAGCGAGAAAAAACATGCCGGCTATCCGAAGGAATATTCAGTCGAGATCATCCGCTACTTCGAGGAGCAGGGCGTCGACGTGATCCTGCCCGGCGAGACGATCGACTGGACCGTGCTTTCCTATGTGCGCGACGCGGTTGAACTCGGGCAGAATAAGGCGGTTGTGGCGCTCGGACACTTCAACTGGGAGGAGATGGGCATGCGCTATGCCAAAGAATGGGTGCAGCAGCTCGTCGGGCCGGAGATTCCGGTGGCTTATGTTCCGACCGGAGATATGTGGAATTACAGGGTGTAAGGCTCTGGCCTTTGGAGGTAGCAAAGTGGAAAAATGGACCCCTGCCTTCAGTTACACGGCAGTTGACTATAATCATGATGTCGTTACATATGAGAACATTTCGCAGACCGGCGTTTTCCGGAATAATCTCAAGGGAGACGCGGTCCGCCTGAAACTGAATAACTGTTATAATCCGTCCGAGGTCAGGATTACGCACGCGGATTTCTGGCTGAGAAACCGTGTGACGGGAAAGAAGCGCGGACCCTTCAATGTGACTCTTGGCGGAGAAGAAGAGATCGTTCTCCCCGCCGGCGAAGCGCCGTTCTCGGACCCGGCGGCAGCGGACGTCAGCCCGGAAGACGACTTTATTGTAAAAATGTACTTCCGTGAGAAGACGTCCTTCTGGTCGGTCTGCACCTCCTACGCGCGCCGTTCCTGGTACGCGGACGAGAAGAAGGAGGACTACCGCGAGAATGACTGGACCTTCCCCGCGGACAGAAAGGCGCTGTCGCCGATGCTCGGCGGCGACCCTTACGGCATGGACTTCATCGTCTGCCTTTCGGAGATTCAGGTGCGGACACACGAAAAAGTCACGATTCTCGGGCTCATGGGGGATTCCGTCACCGCGATGTCCACTTACTGTGACTCATTGATTGACCGGCTGTACAGGGCGTATCCGGGGCTCGTCACGGTTGTGAACGGCGGCATCAGCGGAAACCGTATCAACCGGGGATATCCCGCGGTGCCGGCGTCTGTTTTCCCCGGGGAGGGACATCAGTTCGGGCGCGCCGGAAAAGACCGGATTCTCGACGATCTTTATCAGGATTTCACACCGGACATTCTGTTTATCCTTGAGGGCGTAAATGACTGTTCGCATTCGCTGGCCTTCCATGAAGAACCTGTCGAGACTGCGGAGAATATTTATGCCGGACTTCAGGAAATGATCCGGAAGGCAAAAGAACAGGGCTCAAAGGTTTATCTCTCGACGGCCGCGCCGTTCGGCGGCGTCGGCATGGGCTGGAGAGAGCAGGGCGAGCCGATGCGCTGCCGTCTGAACGAGCTCATCCGGCAGGGAACAGACGCGGACGATCTGATCGACCTTGATCTCATTATGCGAGATCCCGATGACCCGCATTTCATGCAGGAGGGCATGCATCTGGGGGACGGAGTGCATCCGAACTATTTCGGCGGAGAGAAGATCGCGGAAGCGCTTTTCAGACGCTGGTTCTCCGAGAACTCCGGCTTTCCGTCCGAATAACAGATATTCTAAAAGAACGCTTTGTTTTTTGAAAGAATTCCGTTGTCAGGAGACCTATAATGACAATGCGGGTAATTTCCGCAGGGTTCATTACAGGTCTCTTTATTATGCAGAAAGGATGATAACCATGGCTTTTGATAAAATCGACCGGATGATTACCGGTGATAACGGAGACGTTTTCTACGAATTTTCTTCAGACGGACATCAGATTCTCTACTATATGCCGCACAATGAGGTGCGGTCCAATCTGATCAATTACGGCTTTACCGGCCCGACACTTCTCGTATTTCCGGACAGGAAGACGGATTTTCAGGGGCTTCGGGCGGCTGCCGAAGAGACCGGTCTTCTCCGGGTCGCAAAAGAGGAGGGCGTCGGTATCATCCTTGTGAATCCGCAGGGCGAAAGCTTTGAAGGGGAGGAACCCGGCGCTTATGAAGCCGTGACCGCTAATCTTGGCATCGCGCAGGAGAACTTCCGCGACGGGCTGGCCATTATGAAGAATGAAATTCTTCCGGACGAACAGCGCTACAATATCCTTGGAGCCTGTGTACGGATGTATGTCTACGGCTTCGGCAGCGGCGCGGACTATCTCGCAAAATACTACCTCCGGAAGGTCGAGGGCTCGGCCGTTCTCGGAGACCTTGGACATGCAGACCTCTCGATGGTTTCCGTAACGCTCAGCGGCCTGTCCGTGCTTCCCGCACCGTCGGAAAATGACCTCCATATCGTCTCGGTCGGGAATCCGGAGGAGGCGGAGAGGATCCTCAGAGAGAGCGGGGCAGAGGTCCTTGTCCGCGAAGATACGGACCTTTACCGCGACTTCTACGAATTCGCCGGATGCTGGCGCCGCTGGACCGGGAAAGTGCTTCCGGCCTACAACTACGCTTCCGAGGGAATCATTGCGAAGGCGGAGTCGGTCATGCTTCCGATCTCGGACGACAATGAAATCTTCCGCCGCCGGATGTTTTTCCTCCGTACGAAGGAGCACCGCGTCGGCTACGTCACGTTCTATGACAAAAATCTCGACATAGAGCACGAAAAACACCCCTTAATGCTGGTTTTCCATGGCGGCGGGGATTCTGCCTATGCGACGGCTTCCCTCGCGGAATGGCCCGAAATCGGCCAGAGAGAGGGCTTTATCACGGTCGCTGTCGAGATGCACCTGCGGGTTTCCGCGAAAGAAGTCGCGGCGCTCATAGACCATCTGAAGGAGGAGTACGCGATTGACGAGACGCGCATCTATGCGACCGGCTTCTCGATGGGCGGCATCAAGAGCTGGGATCTTTTCGAACAATGCCCGGAGCGCTTTGCTGCGCTGCTGCCGATGGACGCGATCGATTACGTCGGCAATAACTGCTTCGGCGCTAAGACCGATGAAGTGAACCAGAAGACAATGGTCCCGCTTTTCTATATCGGCGGCGTGGACTCCTTCGGCGTCGAGCTCCCGATGCACCACGAGCGGGCGATCGAGAGGCTGCAGTATGTCGCGAAGGTGAACCGGCTGAAGAAGCGTTTTGACGTGAGGCTGGAGGACAAAGAAAGCTGGGAGGATCCTCTGATGGCGGTCGCCGGAGACAGGACGGAAGTCCTTCACGACCCGATGTTCCCCGAAAGTGTCTACACAGCCCATTATTATGACAGCGAGGACGGAAAATGCTATACCTGTCTTCTCGGCGTGACGCATCACGCCCATGAGATCCGCCCCTTTACCAATAATTTCGCCTGGAATTTTGTGAAGAAGTTCAAAAGAAACCCGGACGGCTCGATCGGAATCGACGCGTAAACGGGGACTCTTGGAGAAAAGGAGAAAGAGCTGATGAACACCAATATTTTCAATCCGGTAAAACCGATTGTCGAAACCCGCTTCGGACGCCTGCGCGGCGTAAATTACGGAGACGTCAATATCTTTATGGGAATCCGCTATGCGAAGGCGAAGCGCTTCCATATGCCGGAGGAGCAGGAGAGCTGGGAGGGCGTCAGAAACGCCTATACCTACGGCCCGATTACGCCGCAGATGCTTCCTCCGAACCCGCCCAGCTATTATCGCGGCCTGCATATGCTGCAGAAACAGGACGAGGACTGCCAGAATCTGAATATCTGGTCGCCCGGCGATCTTTCTGAGAAGAAACCGGTTTTTGTATGGATGCACGGCGGCGGATTTTTCGCCGGAAACGCCCTTGAAGAGTATTCCTTTGACGGCTTCAACCTTGCGAAATACGGCAATATCGTTTTTGTTTCGATCAACCACCGGCTGAATATCCTCGGGCACCTGAATCTCGCGGACTATGGAGAAGAGTACGCGCATTCCGTCAATGCCGGCATCGCGGATCTGGTGGCGGCGCTGAAATGGATCCATGAGAACATCGAAGCCTTCGGCGGAGATCCGGAGAATGTCACAATCTGCGGGCACTCCGGCGGCGGCGGAAAGGTGCAGTGCATGTACCAGATCGAGGAAGCGGCGCCTTATTTCTCGCGCGGCATCGTGCTGTCGGGATCAATGGCGGGCGAGATGGTCGATACGCAGGAAGCTTCCCGGCGTTCGGCAGCGCTGATACTTCGCGAGCTCGGAATCGGCAGGGAAAATATCCATAAGATCGAGGAGGTGAGCTACGCGGAGCTTGTCGACGCGTACCGGAAAGCGCTGCATTCGCCGGAGGCGGACGAGCTGACAACGCACTGGTCGCCCGTCATGGACGACTACTTCCGCGGATTCCCCCTGCAGTCCGGCTTCATGCCGTGGTCCAAGGACAAGCCGATGATTTTCGGTTCGACGATCGGCGAATTCCTGATGGACCGGCTGACGACAGAAGAAAAGGAAGCGATGGACGAAGAAGCGAGGATCGCCTATATCCGCGGCAAATACGGAAAAGACGCCGATGAACTGATGCGGCTCTTCAGGGCAGCGTATCCGGAGCATGACATTCTGGATCTCGCGTATCTGGACACGATGGTGCGCATCCCGACGATGGATACCGCGAAGCTTCACACGAAGAACGGGCTCGGGAATACCTGGATCTACATGGCGGCCTACAACGCGCCGGAGGACAACTGGATTCCGCTGTGGCACGGCGGCGATGTCTGCTACATTTTCCGCAATGAAGACCGCGTCTATGTGCTGAACGAAGCGGTGTACGGGCAGCGGCTATCCGAGATTTTCAGCAATCTCGTGCTGCAGTTTGTGCGGACAGGCGATCCCAACAATTCCTTCCTGCCCGCGTGGCGTCCGGTCTCGGAAGAACACCCCTGCACCATGGTCATTGATCGGAAATGCGAGCTTCGGGAAGGCTATGACGATGAGCTTATGAGCCTTCTTTCAACGCAGGCAAACCCCTTTACAATGAGCTTTGCGAAAATGCTGTAAGCGGCCGGAGAATAATCGGGCGGCAGACAGCAGGACTATTCCTGATACAGAATCATAGAAGGACAGAAAAATGAAACCGATAGAAAACAAGTGTATGCTGATCACCTACGCGGACAGCATGGGCGGAAACCTGAAAGAACTGGAAAAGGTCCTGGATACTTATTTCAGCGAGGAAATCCGCGGCGTTCACATTCTGCCATTCTATCCCTCGTCAGGAGACCGGGGCTTTGCGGTAATCAATTATGACGAGGCGGACCCGAAGTTCGGAAGCTTCGGGGACATCCGCCGTCTGTCGGAGAAGTATTTTCTGGCGGCGGACTTTATGCTGAACCACATCTCGATCCGATCGGCGGAATTCCGGGACTACATGGAAAAAGGCGATGCGTCGAAGTACCGCGATATGTTCATTCACTGGGAGGAATTCTGGCCGGAGGGCGAACCGACCAAGAAGGATCTTCAGGTGCTGTACTCCAGAAAACCGGGCGGACCAAAACGTGAATTTACGCTCGACAACGGCGAAAAGGTGAACCTCTGGTGCACATTTTTCGAAGAGCAGGTGGATATCAATCCGCATAATATCGAGACGCAGCGCTACTATGAGCGGAACCTTCAGCGGATCGCGTCCCTGGTGCCGATGATCCGCTTTGACGCCTTCGCTTACGCGTCGAAGGTGCCCGGGACAAGCTGCTTTTTCGTGGAGCCGGAGATCTGGGACGTGCTCGACATCAGTACGAAACCGCTTCAGAAGACGCACACAGCGATGCTCGCGGAGATTCACGAGGAGTACCGTATCCAGAAAAAGCTCGCCCGGCGCGGACACTATGTCTATGATTTCGCGCTGCCGCTGATCCTTCTGCACGGGCTGGAGTTCGGCAGGACCGACCGGCTTCTTCACTGGCTTTCGATCTGCCCGCACAATCAGGTCACGACCCTCGACACACATGACGGCATCGGCGTCGTGGACGCGGCGGGGCTGATGACAGAGGAGGAGATCGACGCCATCAGCACAATTGTCCGCGATCGTTATGTACGGGAGTTCACGAAACTCCCGGAGGAGCTGCAGGCGCGTGACAGCTTCTGGGCTTCGCGGATCAGGACCGGCAGCGGCAAGGAGAAGATCTACCAGCTTTCGGGAACCTTCTTCTCGGCGATGAATGAGGACGAGGACGCGTATCTTCTGGCGCGGCTCGTGCAGCTTTTTACGCCCGGAATTCCGCAGATTTACTATGTCGGTCTGCTCGCGGGAAAGAATGATTTCTCCTGCCTCGAGCGCGGCGAGGGCGGAAGAGAAGTGAACCGCCATAACTATACGGAGGAGGAAATCCGTACGCGGATACAGGCTCCGTTCCTGCAGCGGCTTTACGGGCTGATGCGCTTCAGAAACAGCTGCGAAGCCTTCGACGGTTCGTTTACGGCTTCAGGCGGTGAGGGAACAATCACGATGCGATGGGAAAACGGCGGAACAGCTGCGGAACTATCCGCGGATTTCCGCACAAAGGAGTACCGGGTCACAGAGACGAAAGCTGGAAAGACCCGGACAATTTGAAAGAGGTGAAAGATATGCTGGAGAGAATTCAGGAACTGCTGCAGAAGGGATATGACTATCCGGAAGTAACCAAAGGCATTCCGCACGGCGACATGCCGGGCGATAAGATCGGGATTGACGAAGGACATGTAAAGAAAGCGCAGGTGATTTTCCCTGAGCTTCTGAGACTGCTTCAGGAAAACGGCCGGGAGAAGGCCGTCCTCTGCGTGTCGGGCGGATCGGGCGTCGGCAAGTCGGAAATCGCTTCGATCCTCGGATACTACCTTCGGAGTATGGGAATCGGCACATATGTCCTTTCGGGAGACAATTATCCGCGCCGGATTCCGATGTACAATGACGCGGAGCGCCTCAGCACTTTCAGGACCGCCGGAATCCGCGGCATGATCAGAGACGGCGTGTATTCCGATGAAGCCGGCCAGGAGCTGATCGCGCTTCAGAAGGAAGAAGCTGACCCGGATCCGGGAAAATGCGCCGGATATCCATGGCTCAGCTCCTATATCGCACACGGAAAAGCGGCGCTTACGGATTACCTCGGCACTGAAAAAGAGATTGATTTTGAGGAGCTTTCCGGGATTCTTGAGGCTTTCAAGGCCGGTGAAAAGGAGATATTCCTGAAGCGCATGGGCAGAACCGATACCGAGCTCTGGTACAGCAAAACAGACTTCTCTTCAGTCAATGTGCTGATCGTCGAGTGGACGCATGGAAACAGCGACTTCCTTCAGGGCGTGGACATCCCGATCCTGCTGAATTCGACGCCGGAGGAAACGCTGGCTCACCGCCGCGCGAGAAACCGCGACGGCAAGACCGATTCCGCCTTTACGACCATGGTGCTTGCGATCGAGCAGAAAAAACTGCATGAGCAGGCACACAAAGCGAAGATTATCGTCAGTAAGGACGGAACGCTCCTCGACTTCGCAGCATATTCGGCACTGATGGACGGAAAGTTCTGAGAAAAAGGAGATCATGATGAGCAAATTTGCGGATAATGGTCCGATGCTGAATGCCTATCCGGACAGCGTCGGCGGAACTCTGAAGGATATTGTCGCCTTTCTGAAAAAAGATGAGGCAAAGGACATTTTCAGTTCTTTCTACATCCTGCCCAGCATATTCAACACCGACCTTGACCGCGGCTTCTCGGTCATCAGTTACGATATCAATGAAATGCTTGGCTCCAGGGAAGACATCGAGGACCTGAAGGCGCTGGGAATGGATCTGAAGCTGGACTTCATCCTGAACCACATTTCTGTGCTTTCAAAACAGTTCCAGGACATCGTGAAGAACGGCGAGGAGTCAAAATACAAGGACTTTTTCATCAACTGGAACCGTTTCTGGGAAGGCTGCGGAGAAATGACAGCGGACGGCTATATTCAGCCGGAACAGAAATATATCAAGGATATGTTCTTCCGGAAGCCGGGGCTTCCGATCCTGATGGTGCGATTCCCTGACGGGAGAGACGTGCCGTACTGGAACACCTTCTATCAGGAGGTGAAGTACCCGTCCTTAAGCTACAGCATCCTGATGGAGATATTCCCGGGCATGCAGTACCTCACGGCGGATACGCTCGCGAAGAAGATCAATGCTGAGATTCAGGCCGGCATTGCGGTGAAAGACCTGGATTTTGCGGGCTTTGAGAAATACCGCGCCGGAATCTGCGATTACCTCGAAGCCAACCGCAGCTATCTCGGTCAGATGGATCTCAATATCAAATCCGATCTCGTGTGGGAGTATTACGACGAGGTTCTTCATACCCTTGCGTCCTACGGTACGAAGATTGTGCGTCTCGACGCTTTTGCCTACGCGCCGAAGGAGCCGGGCGAGAAGAATTTCCTGAACGAGCCCGGGACATGGGATCTCCTCGCGAAGGTGCAGGGCCTTGCGGACAAATACAGCCTGAAGCTGCTGCCGGAGATTCACGCAAGCTACGGCGAGAAGAATTACAAGGTGCTCGCGGATAAGGGCTATATGACCTACGACTTCTTCCTGCCGGGGCTCATCCTTGACGCGATTGAGCATCAGGACGGCTCGTATCTCAAAGTCTGGGCGGACGAAATCATCCGGGACGGCATCCGAACGGTCAATATGCTCGGCTGCCACGACGGTATCCCGCTTCTCGATCTTCGGGGGCTTCTCCCGGAGGAACGGATTCAGGAGATGATCGATGTGACCGTCAGCCGGGGCGGCTTCGTCAAGGACCTCCACGGCAATAAAAACATGTACTATCAGGTCAACGCGACCTATTTCTCCGCTCTCGGCGATGACGAAAGGAAGCTCCTTCTCGCGCGCGCCCTGCAGCTCTTCATGCCAGGTAAGCCGCAGATCTGGTACCTCGACCTTTTCGCGGGAAAGAACGACCACGAGGCGGTAAAGCGGGCCGGCGCCGGCGGACACAAGGAGATTAACCGCACGAATCTTTCGCCGGAAGAGATTGAAAAACGTCTTAAACTGCCTGTTGTTGCGAAGCAGCTCGAGATGCTGCGGTTCAGGAATACAAATCCGGCATTTGGCTTCGATGCGAAGGTGTCTTTCGACCTTGATGGAACAAAGATCACGATCACGCATGAGAGAGAAGGCCGCCAGGCGGTGCTTAAGGCGGATCTCGCCACGCTTGATTTCGAAATCAGACCGGAAACGCTGTAAAAACTTCTTGACAAGCACGTCTGAATGTGATATGCAATTCGAGCGCTTAAAAAAGCGCTATGGCGAGATAGCTCAGTTGGCTAGAGCACAAGGCATGCATATTCAATCTCAGTCAGATGGGCGAGCTGGTAAATCGTATCGATGAAGAATTTGAGGCGGCACATCCTGAGATTCCATGGAGATATATTTATAGTTTGCGGAACCGGATTGTTCATGACTATGAAGGCGTAAATTTACAACTGATATGGGAAATAATTCATGATGATCTGCCGGATTTAAGGGAACTTCTCCTGAAATTGCAGCAATTCACATGAAAGGACAATTATTTACAGGAAAAAACAAGAGAAGGATGTGTCTCCAACTGGAATTTTGGGTGATGTTTGGGTGAAAACCACGTGTTCAAAACCCGGAACCCGCGCCTTTCCTATAGATTTTTTCCATTTCCAACGCTCACACGCGAGAGGTCATGGGTTTGATCCCCATTGGCTCCATGAACAAAATCGGAGCACACCAAAACGGTGTGCTCTTTTTTTGATGCTCAAAAACTTAGGAAAATCAAAGGGCTCAGAGCTTTTTGATATCGAGAAATATATATGCTAAAAACTGGGTGTAAAGCACGGTACTCAAAAATTGCTATAGAAATCTTGAATTCTCGCCTGTCGAGCGAGCGGTCAAATGCTAAAAGCCGCATAAATACTTATGTTTTGTGCTTTATAATCACTAAAAACCTGAGTACACTCTGGGGATGTATGTCCGAAAATCGAATAATATATGTTATAAAATTGATGTGTATTAAGACTGAAGAGCCACTATGTCTCCCAGGACAACTGGGTGATTTTCGAGAATACCCAGGAGCCGATCATTGACCAGGAGACCTTTGATCTGGTACAGAAGATTCGGAGTACTGTTCGGAGATATCCTGACGGATGGGGCGAGGTCCATCTGCTGACAGGCCTGAAGTACTGCGCTGATTGCGGGGCGAAGATGTACGTCCACAGGACCTATAACGGAAAGCGTGAAGCCCAGTATACCTGCTCTGCCTATACGAAGGTCACGGTCGACACGCTCTGCCCGACACAGCACAGGGTCAGCGAGAAGAACGTGATCCAGCTCATCACAGACCTGCTCAGGGCAATCGCGGAGTATTCCAAGCTTGACCGCGAGGCATTTGTCCGCACCGTCAGGGACGCACAGGAGAAGCAAAGCACTTCCGATATTCTGAAACTGAAGCAGACGGTGGAAGCTGACAACCGCCGTCTGGATGAACTGGAAACGCTGATATGCCGTATCTATGAGGACAATATCCTTGGAAAGCTCCCGGATGCTTGATACAGCTCATGTTCAGCATATCAAAATAATGCGTCGTTTCATAGCAGATTGATTTTTCGGATAGCTTTAATTTCCGCCTTGGGATTGCGCTGCATATCCAACAGGCCGTTGACTTCCTGGAACACGTC
>CAMPAR010000034.1 GCA_946632055.1 uncultured Lachnospiraceae bacterium | reverse complement strand
CCGTGGAGGAAACGACGGCGGAGGAATAAGAAGGATAGGCAAAGAAAAGGACCCGGCCCGGGATTTCCCCCGGATCGGGTCCTTTTTGAACGGATTCAATTATTTCCGGATCACCTTTACGCGGATAACGTCCGGAATGTCCTGAATTGCGGAGATCGTGGCATCCTTGATGTCGTGGTCCATGTCGAACATGGAGTACGCGAAGTTTCCGCGCGACTTACTGACCATATCGGAGATGTTGGCCTTCGCGGAGCCGAGGAGCGTCGTCAGCGTCGAAATGACATTCGGCACATTCTTATGCGCAACACAGATTCTCGCGGGCTTCAGTGCCTCGCCAAGAGAAGCCGCCGGATAGTTGACGGAGTTCGTGATGTTGCCGTTCTCGAGGAAGTCCGCAAGCTCCTTCGCCGCCATGATCGCGCAGTTGGTCTCGGATTCTTCCGTGGACGCGCCGAGGTGCGGGAAAGCAACGACGTTCGGAACATTGACGATCTCGTGATTCGGAATGTCGGTCACATATTTGCGGATCTTGCCGGACTCGAGCGCGGCCTTGACATCCGCCGTGACCACGAGGCCGTCACGCGCGAAGTTCAGAAGCGCGACGCCGTCCTTCATCTTTGCGATGGCGTCGGCATTGATCATGCCCTTCGTCGCATCGTTCTGCGGAACATGGATCGTAACATAATCCGCCTGAGCGTAGATGTCGTCGAGACTGTTCGTGAGCTCCACCGAGCGGCTCATCGAGAGCGCGTTGTGGACGGAAATGTAGGGATCATAGCCGATGACGCGCATCTGCAGGCCGATCGCCGCATTGGCGACGAGGACGCCGATCGCGCCGAGGCCGATGACGCCGAGGGTCTTGCCGGCAATCTCGGTGCCCGCGAATTTGGACTTCGCCTTCTCCATGGACTTCGAAATGTTCTCGTCATCGAGATTCGCGTCCACCCAGGCCATGCCGCCCTTCGCGTCACGCGCCGCAAGGATCAGGCCGAGGACGACGAGCTCCTTCACGCCGTTCGCGTTCGCGCCGGGGGTGTTGAAGACGACGATGCCTTCCTCTGCGCAGCGCTCGACCGGGATGTTGTTCACGCCGGCGCCTGCGCGTCCGATGGCTTCGAGGTTCTCGGAGAACTGCATATCCAGCATGGAAGCGGAACGCACGAGGACCGCATTCGCTTCATCGATATTTTCGGTTTTTTCAAAGCTGTTCGGCAGGGTATCCAGACCGGCCTGCGCGATGGGATTTAATGTAATATATTTCATTGTGGTCGCTCCTTTTTAAAACATACGCATGGCTCCGTACTTCGTACTTTCGCCATGCTGCAGCCATTCGCATTCCGCAGAATACTGCTGCATGCTCATGTCTGACATTCGCCGGAAGTCATTCGTCTTATCATGCAAGCATGACAGACTCATGCCTTCGGCTCATTGTTTTATGCATTCTCCTTCTCGAACTTTTCCATAAATGCTACAAGGTCTTCGACGCCCTGCTTCGGCATGGCGTTGTAGATCGAGGCTCTCATGCCGCCGACGGTGCGGTGGCCCTTGAGGTTCTCGAAGCCGGCGGCCTTGGACTCGGCGACGAACTTCGCGTCGAGTTCTTCATTTCCGGTAATGAACGGAACGTTCATGATGGAACGGGAAGCCGGCTCAACCGTGCCCTTGAAGAGCTTGCTGTTGTCGAGGAAATCGTAGAGAATCTTTGCCTTCTCTTCGTTTTTCTGCTTCATGACCTCAAGACCGCCCATGTTCTTCAGCCACTTGAAGACCTTGCCGCAGATGTAGATGCCGTAGCAGGGAGGCGTATTGTACATGGAGCCGTTGTCGGCGTAGGTCTTGTACTTCATCATGGTGGGAGTGCCCGGAAGCACGTCGTCCGTGATCATATCGTCGCGGATGATGCCGATGACAACGCCCGCGGGGCCGACATTCTTCTGAACGCCGCCGTAGACATAGGCGTACTTTGTGACATCCATCGGCTCCGAGAGGAAGCAGGAGGAAATGTCGGCAATCAGGTTCTTGCCCTTCGTGTTCGGAAGCTCGTGGAACTTCGTGCCGTAGATGGTGTTGTTCTCACAGATATAGACGTAGTCCGCGTCTTCGCTGATCGGAAGATCCGAGCAGTCCGGAATATAGGAGAAGGTCTTGTCGGCGGAAGAAGCGATCGCGTTCGCGGTGCCGTACAGCTTCGCCTCGGCGTGCGCCTTCTTCGCCCACTGGCCGGTGATGATATAGTCCGCGACACGGTTCTTCATGAAATTCATCGGAATCATCGCGAACTGCAGAGACGCGCCGCCCTGCATGAAGAGCACCTTATAATTATCAGGGATCTGCAGTAAGTCACGGATATCGGCTTCCGCTTCGTCAATAATCTGCTGATACATTTTGGAGCGGTGGCTCATCTCCATGACGGACATGCCGCATCCTCTGTAATCAAGCATCTCCTCAGCGGCTTCCTTCAGGACTTCCTCCGGTAAAACAGCCGGACCGGCGGAAAAATTATAAACCCGTTTCATGTAGCAGTTTCCTCCTCAAAAAGTGATTTTCTGGTAACTGTTCAGCTCCCTGGATAAAATGTCAAAAATCGCGGATGGAACGCTTGTGTTCCAGACCGATTTGTGACGATTTTATCCAAGGAGGTCTGGAGGCGAAGCCTCACTGACATCCGTCATGAGAAATGCGAAGCATTTCGAATGAGGGTGCTGAATAGTTGCATTTTTTGAAATTACTTTACTTAGGTAAAGCATACTGCATATTTTACCTTTTTGACACGGATTCGTCAAGATTCTTTTGAAAAGCCTTTGCGGATTTGGAAGTTTTATGTATAATGATAAAAAAAGCGGAAAGGGATTGGTGAAATTGCATGATAAAAAAATCACAAACTCGTGCGCCTTTTTGGCTGTTCCTTGCTATGGCGGCGGCTTCCCTTCTGCTGACGGGATACCGTGGGATCGGAAGAACGAAGGAGAACGCCGGAAATGCCCGTGAAGAGAAAAACAGTCCGGAGCTTACGACTGATACAGCGGCGCTCATCGGGGAAGCCTGCCCCGGCGCGGAAAACCTCTTCCTCGCGGCCGGATTTTCCGAGGGAATTCCGGAGGGCGCGGTCTGCACGAATATTTCCGTCACCGACCGCGAGGCCGTGGTTTCCTATGCGCTGGACGAATGGCTCTACGCGGCGGTTTTCGATTACGAAACGCAGCGCTTCCGGTATTCAGACAGTCTGTCTCCGATCGCGATCCTGAGCTATTACGATGAAAACACCGGAGAAACCACGGAGCTTGGCTTTGAAAGCCGGAGGATCCTCCCCTGCGGAGAGTCTTATTACGCCTACAGCTTTACCGGAGAGATTCAGTTCTATAACAGGGATTTCGGGGCGCTTTCCTTCTTTTATGCGCATACCGAGGAGCCGTCGATCCTGCAGGGCTTCGCGGCGGATGTCTGCGACGGCATTCTGTATTTCTACTATCCGGACGGCCGGGATGAACAGGTGCAGCTTCCCGAGATGCGCTCGGGGTACGTCATGGGACAGACGGACGAGGGCGTGCTGGTTTACTGTGTGGACGCGTACCGGAACCACCGCTGTCTGGCCGTGGATCCGGAAACCTTTGAGATCCGGGAAAGCGGCGTGCTTCCTCCCGGTGTCATTATCTCCGACGATCTGATGTACCAGAAAGACGGGCGCGGAAACTGCCTGTTTTCCGACTATCTGGAAAGCGGCCTCGGGCTGCAGTACCCTCTCTCCAGAGAGGAGTACCCCGTCATGGCGTACCGGGACGGGTATCTTACCGGCTGGTATGACTATGATTTCAGCTCCGGGGAGACGGTCAGCAGCATGGTGCTCCGCTATTACGGAAAAGAGGCGCTGAACCCGCTTTGGAGCGCTGCACTCACTTCATCGAGCAATCTCTGGATCTATGAGATCGGCTGCTTCGGGGATCTTCTCGTGTTCTCGCCGAATCCGAATGATGAGCGGCCGGACCTTGTCGTCGCGAAGGTGCAGCCGGAAAATGTGCCGGTCGGACGGCCGAACATGCAGAAGACCGGGGGCGACGGGGATGCAGGAGTCGATGCCCTCGGCGATCCGGACTTTTACGAGCGAAAGAACTATGAGGACGTTCAGGAAGTCTGGACTGTTTACAATGAATACGGCATCGGCGTCTCTTCGGATGCGCGCGTGGAAGAAACGGAGTTCCCGGATTACAGGATTACGGCGGGGGCCGATCCCGCGGCGGTCCGGGAAGTGAAGACGAAGATCCGGGCGTTTCT
Source organism: uncultured Lachnospiraceae bacterium (assembly GCA_946632055.1). Taxonomy (GTDB): domain Bacteria; phylum Bacillota; class Clostridia; order Lachnospirales; family Lachnospiraceae; genus UBA1267. The sequence goes on along the minus strand of CAMPAR010000034.1, from coordinate 17,069 downwards.
GAAAATGCTTCCAAACGGGTTCCTCGACGATGTGATCCGCGGCTATGAAGGCTTCGAATATTATCTGGTCGACGATATTGAGCCGAAAGACGCGGCCGGAATCGAGACGGTCGCGGCCTTCGCGATCGAGCAGGACAACCGGTACTATATCGTGATTGACGTCAATTTGTTCGGAATTGAGAGCACGCTGCCGCATGAATTCCTGCACATGGCGGAGAATTCGATGAACCGCATGACGGAGAGCGGATCGGCATTCGAATTCTGGAATTTACTGAATCCGGAGGACTTTTCGTACCATTTCAGCTTCCATGACGAAAGCGGCGCGGAATATACGACCTGGGAGGATCCGGAGTATACGCCCTCCGATGAGCGCTCATGGCAGGATCCGGAATTTATCTGGTTCAATGATGCCTACAGCAAGACCTATCCGACGGAGGATCGGGCGAGAATTTTCGAGTACGCCTTTACCGGGGACTATGCCTATATGGACGCCTATGACAGTACGCATATTCTGGCGAAGATTGAAGAAATATCGAACAAGTTCCGGTCCTATTTCCCCTCGCTGAAGGACGCGGGCGAACAGGTCTGGGAACGGGCTTACGGGAGTTATGCTGATATCCCGGAGGAGTGAAGACGAAGTGATCCAACACTTTTATGATAACAGGAGGACAACATGAACGATTTCTTACGCAACAGAAAAGGCGAGCCGGTCTTTGTCATCGGCCTGCAGGCGCACAACTCCTCGACCGGGACGGTCATGATCGACCGGACGATGGACGCGATCGAAAAGTACCACGGCAATACGCTCGAGGCGCCGATTTACTGGTACGCGGTCGAGCCGGAGGAGGATTCCTATGATCTTTCCCTCGTGAAGGGGCTGATCGACAAGGCGCGCTCCCGCGGCCTGTACCTGATCATTCTGTGGTTCGGCTGCAACAAGAACGGTCACCCGAACTACGCGCCGGAGTACATCAAGCTGCACCCGGAAATCTACCGGATCGCCGTCGGCCCGGACGGGGCGCCGGTGCCGTCCATTTCCCCGCACTGCATGGAAACGCTCGAAAGGGACAAGAAGGCCTTCCTGAAAATGATGGAATTCATCCGCGATTACGATGAAGAGGGCACGGTGCTCGCGGTGCAGATCGAGAACGAGTTCGGCTACGCGCATACGGACCGGGATTACTCGGCGCTCGCCGAGGCGGATTATGAAAAGGGCGTGCCGGAGGAGCTTCTTGGCGTGGAGCTCGACGATATGGGCGAGCTCACGCACGACGGCAGCTGGATCGGCGAATTCGGCCGCCACGCGAACGAAGCCTTCTCGGCTTATTATCACGCGCGCTATGTGGAGGCGCTCGCCTCGGCCGGCAAGGAAATCCTGCCGATGACCTTCTTCTGCAACATCTTCATCGGCGAGACCGGCATTGAGGTTCCGGGATTCTCCTATAACGGCGGCGGCGGAGTCGGCCGGGTGATCGACATCTGGAAGAAGGGCGCGCCGCATCTGGACCTTCTGTGCCCGGATATTTATCTTTCCGGACGGCGGGTGTATGAACGGATCTGCTCGCGCTACGACCGGGAAGACAACGCGCTGATGATTCCGGAGAGCGCGACCGGCGGCGATGCGAACGCCATGAACCTGATGCTTGCGGTCGGCAAATATCACGCGGTCGGCGTGGCGGGCTTCGGTGCGGAGTCGGCGCTTGACGATGCCGGAAATCTCCTGCCGGAGGCCCGGAAGGTGGCGCTGACGATGCATGCGATTGCGGGGCTCGCGCCGCTTCTCATCAAGTACCGCGGCACCGGACGCGTGCACGGCGTCATTCAGGACGAATTCACGGCCGAGGAATACATCCGTCTCGAGCGCTACCATGTGCTCGCGAAATTCTTCACGGGAACGGGCGTGCGCGGCGGCTTCACCTCGAACATGAACTTCCGCGCGCCGGAGAACCGGTATCTTGCCGACGAACGCTCGCGCGGCATCCTGATCCAGACCGGCGACGACGAATTCTATCTTGCCGGCGTGAACATCGGCTTCGAATTCCGCCGCCGCACGGATGCGAACGATCCGAAGGCCTACGCGCATCTTTCCTCGCGCCAGTCCACCCAGCTGAATTTCCTTTCGGTCGAGGAGGGGCATTATGATCCGGAAGGAAACTGGGTCATCGACTTCATCCGGAACGGAGACGAGACGAACTTCACCCAGTATTCGGCCTTCGGAAATGTCGTAAGGGTGCGGCTGAACCCGAATATTGGGATGGAGGTGTGATATCAGGGTCAAAAGCCTTCTTCGACGGCAAGCTCGCTTGTCGGGAGAAGTAAGGCTTAGTGACCCGCCCCACATGGAGCACGAAGCGGGGATTTATCCCCGCGAAAGTGCGGAATGTGGGAGGAGCGCGGGAGCACGAAGTGCGCAGCGCTCCGGATATCAATTATTATTACAGATTTCTCTTGACAACGGAGGGAAAGAGTGCTATAACAAACATATGAACAATCGTTCAATTGTTCAAATCTACCGAAAGAGTGGGAAACGCAGCATGCAGCTGGAAAAATTCGAACGCTGTGAAGTGAATGAAGTCCACCGGGATCTGGTGGAGCGCGTGATGGCGGATATGCCGGATGAGGACATGCTCTACGAGCTTTCCGAGCTGTTCAAGGTATTCGGCGATTCGACGAGAATCCGCATCCTGTACGCCCTGTACGAGGCGGAGGTCTGCGTCTGCGATCTCGCCGAGGTGCTGAACATGTCCCAGAGCGCGGTCTCGCATCAGCTGAAGAACCTGAAAAGCGCGCGGCTGATCAAATCCCGCCGCGAGGGAAAACAGGTGTTTTACTCCCTGTCTGACGATCATGTAGCGACTATCATCGCGATGGGCAAGGAACACATTGAGGAATAGGAGAAAGAGCATGAAAAAGAAATTCGATCTGGACAATCTGGACTGCGCGAACTGCGCCGCTAAGATGGAGGCTGCGATTAAGAAAATCGACGGCGTGGAGGATGCTTCCGTGAACTTCCTGACCCAGAAGATGACGCTGAAGGCGGATGACGCGCGCTTCGACGAGATCCTGAAGGAAGTGGTGAAGTGCATCAAAAAAGTCGAGCCGGACTGCAGCGTGATCCTTTGATATGAATAAGAAGCAGAAGCGGACCCTGGTCCGCATTATCCTTGCGTTTGTCCTCCTCGTGGGCCTGATCGCGGCAAAGGAGCTGGGTTTCCTGCGCTTCCTGGACGGAAAGTGGTACGCCTTTGTGCCGTTCCTCGTGCCGTACCTTCTCGCGGGATACGATGTCATCCTGAAGGCCGCGAAGAATATCGCGCACGGACAGGTCTTTGACGAAAACTTCCTGATGATGATCGCAACCTTCGGCGCGTTCTTCGTCGGCGAATATCCGGAAGCCGCGGGCGTGATGATTTTCTACCAGATCGGCGAGCTTTTCCAGGGTATTGCCGTCGGGAAGAGCCGCCGCTCGATTGCGGCCCTGATGGACATCAGCCCGGAATACGCCAATGTGGAGCGCGACGGAAAGCTCGAGGAGGTCGATCCGGATGAGGTGCATCCGGGCGACTTTATCGTCGTGAAGCCCGGCGAACGGATTCCGCTGGACGGCGTTGTGACGGAGGGCGCGTCCCTTGTCGATACCTCTTCCCTGACGGGCGAATCGGTCCCGAGAAGTGTGCGCACGGGCGACGAAGTGATCTCCGGCTGCGTGAACGGGCAGGGCACTCTGCGCGTGCAGGTTACAAAGGAGTACGAGGACTCGACGGTGGCGAAAATCCTGGAGCTGACGGAAAACGCGAGCTCGAGAAAGTCTCCGATCGAGAATTTCATCACACGCTTTGCGAAGGTTTATACGCCGGCCGTGACGATCGGCGCGGTGCTCCTTGCGGTGCTTCCGCCGCTTCTTTTCCATCAGGACTGGATGGAATGGATCCGCCGGGCCTGCACCTTCCTCGTCATTTCCTGCCCCTGCGCCCTGGTGATTTCGGTGCCTCTCGGCTTCTTCGGCGGCATCGGCGCAGCGTCGAGAATCGGCGTGCTTGTGAAGGGCAGCAATTTCCTCGAGGCGCTTGCGGGCGCCGAGACCATGGTGTTTGACAAGACCGGCACGCTGACAAAGGGCGAGTTTAAGGTTCAGGAAATCCGCGCGGCGGAAGGAATCAGCGAGGAAGAGCTGCTGGAGACCGCCGCCTATGCGGAGAGCTATTCGGAGCATCCGATCGCGGAGGCGCTCCGTGCGGCGTACCGGGACATGCATCAGGGAGACGCCTCCCTTTTTGACCTCAGCCGTGTCGACAGTGCGAAGGAAATCGCCGGAAAAGGACTCAGCGTAGAGCTGGACGGAGCGCCGGTTCTGGCCGGAAACGCCGCGCTTCTTCAGGGACAGGGAATTGAAGCCCCGAAGGAAAATGCCGCGGGAACCCTGGTTTATATTGCAAAAGCCGGGAAATATCTTGGCTGCCTTGTGATTGCCGACAGCCTGAAGCCGGAAGCCCGGGAAGCCGTGTCCGCGCTGAAAGCCGCCGGCGTACGGGAGACGGTGATGCTCTCCGGCGACCGGAGGGAGACGGCGGAAGCCATCGCCTCCGAGCTCGGTCTCGACAGCGTCTATGCGGAGCTTCTCCCGCAGGACAAGGTGGCAAAGCTCGAGGAAATCATGAGCGCCGGAAACGCGAGAGAGCGCACGGCCTATGTCGGGGACGGCATCAACGACGCGCCGGTACTCGCGCGGGCGGACGTCGGGATCGCGATGGGCGCGCTCGGCTCCGACGCCGCAGTCGAGGCCGCGGATATCGTCCTGATGGACGATGACGTCGCGAAAATTGCAGCGACCAGGAAAATCGCGAAGAAAACGCTCCGGATCGTGAAGGAGAATATCTGGTTCGCGCTCCTCGTCAAATTCGCCGTCCTGATCCTCGGAGCCTTCGGCATTGCCAATATGTGGATGGCGACCTTCGCGGATGTGGGCGTGGCCGTGATCGCGATACTCAATTCCATGCGGATGCTGAAGAAGCAGTCATGAGAAATGCCAGGCATTTCGAAGAGACAGCTGAACAGATACATCATTCTGACACAGAAATAAACAGGACCGCTGTTCCGCCAACGAACAGCGGTTTTTCTTTTGGTGAAACCCATTGACATTTCAGCAGGCTTCGCTTATAATCAGAACATCAGTTTGTGTATGCTTTTGTGTATGAATTCGAAGCAGAGAATAAGAATGCGTGATGGGGAGGGAATGTATGAAGCGAAGAACAGGGATTGTGCTGACCGGACTCCTGCTGATCGGCGTGCTGATTTTCACCGGCTGCAGGAGAAGGGAGACGGCGATCGATCCGTCGGAACAGGAAAGCGGAAGCCGCGTGGAAGAAACGGCTGCGGAGGATACGGCGGAACCGGACGAATCAACTGACAAGGAATCCGGCAGCACAAAGGAAAAGGAGGACAAGTCCTCCGGGGAAAAAGAGAAGAAATCGTCGGAAAAAACCACGGCGGAAGAAAAGACGGAGGCGGCTTCAGAGGAGAAAACGGAGGCGGCTTCTGAGACGACCGCAGCGGAAGCCTCCGATCCGGAATCGGAAGAAAGCGGCACTCCGCTGAATGAAAAGGCCATTCAGGGAGGAAAGCGGACGGAGAGCGCTTCTGAAGAAAAAACGGAGACTTCCGCTTCGACGGAGGGTACGACGCCCGCTTCTCAGGAAAACGAGGCGGAAGGAGCACCGGCGGCGTCGGAATCGACGACGGCAGCGCCTTCGGAAGCATCAACGACGGCGGCTTCGAAAACGACGGAAGCATCGACGCAGTCGTCAGCGGAAAATGCTTCCAAGTCAGAACCGGCAGCTCCCGAAGAGTCAGCGTCCGCGCCGGAAGAACCCGTGCAGGAGCCGCCCGCTCAGGCTCCTGCAGCAGCCGGCTACAATACCGAAATGGCTCAGGCGATTTTCAATAAGATGAATGAATATCGTCAGAACGCGGGACTTCCCGCCATGGCGGTCGACGGCGCAGTGCAGCAGGCGGCTGAGTATCGCGCGGCACAGCTCTCTTCGGACTTGTCAAGCAGTCAGGAAAAGCTCCGGGCGGCCCTTTCGCAGTCCGGCGTGCCGCAGTATGCGGCGGCAGAGTGTATGGTCTATGCCGGACCGCCGGCGTCATACTTTACAGCTGAGAGCATCTATGAGACCTGGAGGGGGAGTCTCGACAGCCAGTGCCTTCAGCCGAATCTGGCCGGCGTCGGGATTGCCATCTATGTGGCAAATGATACGATTTACGGCGACGCGATTTTTGCGATCAATGGGGCTGCCGCAGCGCCGCCCACAGCGCCGCAGGAGACGGTCCCTGAGACCTCCGCAGCCCCCTATTTTGATGCCGGCCGGGCGCAGGAATGCTTCCAGAAGGTGAACGAACTTCGCGCGAGCCTCGGCCTGTCTCAGCTCTCCTGGGATCCGGTGGCGGCCCAGGTCGCGGAGGCGCGCGCTCCGCAGCTCATTGCGGATTTCTCGCATAATCAGTTTCAGGGCGTCATCAGCCAGTACCGGGATCCCGCGGGCTGCGGAGAGAATATCCTGTACTGTTCGCCGGCGGCCTATTATACCGGGACGGATATGTACCAGATGTGGCATGATTCTCCCGGCCATTACGCCAACATGGTGACGCCGGGCTATACCGGAATCGGCATTGCGGCCTATGTCCAGGACGGCACGCTCTACGGGGTTCAGATCTTTACGACGAACTGAAATTCCTTGCCATTTCAATGATTCTGTGATAGTATAAGAAACGGGACCTGAGCTTGGTATCAGGCCCCGTTTGCGCGATAGGGCTCGATGGCGCGTTATCGTAAAAGAGAGGACAGAGAAATTATGGGCAGCATCCAGGCAGACGGCAGTTCCATCCGCCGTAAATTCATCGGCGACAGAAACTTTTATAAAATGATTCTCGGGGTGACCGTTCCGATCATGATTCAGAACGGCATCTCGAATTTTGTGAACCTTCTTGACAATATCATGGTGGGGCGCGTCGGTACCGAGCAGATGTCCGGCGTGTCGATCGTGAACCAGCTCATTTTTATTTACTTCCTGTGCGTATTCGGCGGGATGGGCGGCATCGGCATTTTTACGGCCCAGTATTATGGAAACAACGATCAGGAGGGCGTGCGCGCCACCTTCCGCGCGAAGGTCTGGCTCGGCGTGATTCTGACCGCGATCGCCTTTGCGGTTCTGAAAATCTTCGGGCCGCAGCTCATCGGGCTTTTCCTCAATGAAGGCTCGGAGACCGGGGATCTCATGGCGACACTTCGCTACGCGGAAGGCTACATGCAGATTATTTTCATCTCCTTCCCGGCCTTTATCGTGCTCCAGATTTATGCCTCGACCATCCGTGCCTGCGGCGAGACCGTCCTTCCGATGAAGGCGGGAATCGCGGCGGTCCTGACGAATCTGGTCCTGAATTATCTGCTGATCTACGGCGTGAATATCGGCGGGCGGCAGATCATTCCGGCGCTCGGCGTCAACGGCGCCGCGATCGCCACGGTGGTTTCGCGCTACGTCGAAATGTCGATCATCGTCATCTGGGCGCATACCCACAAGGAGAAGGCGCCGTACATTTCCGGCGTATACCGGACCCTGAGGGTGCGCGGAGCACAGCTGAAGCAGTTCATCATCAAGGGCTCGCCGCTCCTCGTGAATGAGGCGCTGTGGTCCATCGGCATGTCCTTCCTCGTGCAGAGCTACTCGACGCGCGGACTGGACGTCATCGCGGCCTTCAACATCAGCAATACGATTTCCAATATGTTCTCGATCGTTTTCTTCTCGATGGGCGACGCGGTCTCGATCGTGGTCGGTCAGCTGCTCGGCGCGAACAAGCTGGAGGAGGCGAAGGACACGGATCGGAAAATCATTGCCTTCGCGGTATTTTTCAGTATTATCACGGCGGCCCTCATGGCCTCGGTTTCCGGGCTTTTCCCGCGGCTCTACAATACGACGGAGGAGGTGCGGAGCCTCGCCTCGATCCTGATGATCTGCTATGCCATATTCTCGCCGATGATGGCCTTCTGCCACTGCACTTACTTTACGCTGCGTTCCGGCGGAAAGACGATCATCACCTTCCTTTTCGACAGCGCATTCACCTGGGTCGTGAGCGTACCGATCGCCTTTGTCCTGAGCCGCTTCACGGAGCTGCCGGTCGTTGCGATCTACTGCTTTGTCACCGCCGCCGACATCATCAAGTGCGTGCTCGGCTTCGTGCTCGTAAAGAAGGGCGTCTGGATCAACAACCTGACCGATATCGGTGAGGAGAGCTGAGAGAGCAAGCAGCGGAGGACCACCACTCCGCAAGCTTTTCTCGAATTGGTGGCAGAACGAAAGGAATGCATGTCAGATCAACAGTTCAGAAGTGAGAAAATAGCAAGGATGCTGAAATATCCGGCGGTTGCGATCGTCGGGCTCATCGTCGTGGCGCTGGTACTGATCTTTGCCCAGCCGGCTTCGGCGGAAGCCGAATTTGAACTTCCGCATCGTTACGAGACGGAGGCGGAGGTTGATGAGGCGGCGAAGCAGGAGCTCCTGTCGCTCGCGGATGTGGAGGTGCAGGAGGTTGTGGCCGCCATGTCAAGCGTGGACGAGAGCCGCCGCGAATCCGTGCAGGAATCCATCTCGGAATCGGAATCCGAATCGATGTCGATTGCGATGGAGGAGTCTTCCATCGCGCAGTCGGAGTACGAGTCCATGGTCGAGTCCTCCATTGCGGAAGCCAGCTCCATTGCGGAAGAGAACGCCCTGAACGCCCCGCTTGCGGGCTCGCATCTGAAAGCGCAGCAGGTGGTTTACAACTGCGATGATACGGACATCCCGTACCTCCGCGCGCTCTTCTCGCACTGCATCGTGATCGGTAATTCGCGCGCAAAGAATGCGGTCGACTGCGGGATCATGACGGAGAAGGAAGTGCGTTTCCTGTCCGGCGCGCCGGTGGAGCGGATCTGGCCGCTCGCCCGGGATGTCGCCTATGCCTATTATCCGAAGACGCTTTTCATTGTCGGCCTCAATGACATCGGTTATTATGACGGCAGCAACGAGCGCTTCTATCAGGACCTGTACGGGATGATTCAGGAGTACAAATCCATCAATCCGGGCAAGGTTTATCTGCAGGAAATCCTGCCCTGTCCGGAAGAGGCCCGGCCGTATTTCTACCGTTTCTTCATGATTCCGGACTTCAACGCGCGGATCCAGCAGGTCTGCCGGGAACTGGACTGCGTCTATGTGTCCGCGACGCCGTATGCGGACTTCAAGTACATCAATTCCGAGGATCACGCCCACTACGGAAAGCCCTTCTACTTCCTCTGGGCGCAGACGATCGCGAGCCAGATGCACCTGTGGGAGGACCACGCGGGACTGGGCTACGAGGTTCCGTATGAGCTGCCTGTCGACGAGGAAGGGAAGCTTCTTCCCTGGGCAGCGGAGCCCACGGAGTAATGGCGAAGCTCGCCTGCGAGATTGTATTCCTTCTTCGGCGTAGGTTCCAATACGCCTCAGAAGGAACACAATAACCCTCGGCTCGGATTCCAGGCCGCGGGGAAGAAAGGAACTCGCCTGCGAGATTGTATTCCTTCTTCGGCGTAGGTTCCAATACGCCTCAGAAGGAACACAATAACCCTCGACTCGGATTCCAGGCCGCGGGGAAGAAGGGAACTCGCCTGCATCGTCAGGCGTTCAGCGCCTGCTTCCGGTATTCAGCGGGCGGCATGCCGGTGATTTCACGGAAAACGCGGGAAAAGTGACTCTGAGAAGAAAAACCGAGATATAAAGCGATCGTGGAGATCGGCTTATCCGTAGAGCGGAGGAGGTGTTTGGCTTCCTCTGCTTTTTCTTTTCGGACAAAAGCCGCGGGCGGCATGCCGGCTTCCTCGGTGAAGCGCTTCGAGAAATGCTGGCGCGAGAGGTAAAGGCTTCCCGCGATCTCCTCCGTCGTGATCGGCTGCGCCCCTTGTACATGAAGCTCCTTGATCCGGAGCCACGACCGTCTGGGAGACCTGGGAGGGCATTACCTCCCCGACCTACGTCGCCTCGCTGAACCACTATTCGAAGGGCGCCGTCCTCGAGTGGGTCTTCCGCGCTCTTGGCGGCATCCGCGTGGAGAGGGAGAACCGCTTCACGATCGCCCCGCGCCCGGGCGGACAGTTCACGCAGGTCTCGCTGAAATACCGGAGCATTTACGGAGAAGCGGTCTCCCGCTGGGAGAAAAAGGCCGGCGAGTATTTATATCATATTGAGGTGCCTGCAAACTGTACGGCTTCTCTTATACTCCCCGGCCTCCCGGAAAAGGAGCTTTCTGCCGGAAGCTATGACTTCTGAGCGGCCAAGGTCCCTTCAGAAAAACCGTGCAATCACAAATTGCCTCCGCAGATACTTTACAAATCAAAAAAGTATGATATACTTTATTTTAGTGAAATCTGCGAAGCAGACGCTTCTCACCGGCGTGAGAAAGCGGATATACGGAAGGTAGAAATCCCGGGCCGGCGTCCGGGACCCCGAACCAGCTTAAGGAGGTAAATATGGGACTTTTTGACGGAATCAAGGAGAAGGTAAAAGGCCAGCTTGCGAATGTCGTCGAATGGCCGGATATGGACGATGACGCCATATTCTACAAATGGAACAACTCGGAACTCAAGAAGGGCAGCCGCCTGATCATCCGTCCCGCGCAGGATGCGATTTTCCTGTATCAGGGCAAGGTGGAAGGTATCTTCACCGATGAAGGCGAGTATGACATCGAATCTCAGATTATCCCCTTCCTCAGCACCTTAAAGGGCTGGAAGTTCGGCTTTGATACCGGTCTTCGTGCGGAAGTGCTCTTCATCAACACCCGTGAATTCAATATGAACTGGGGCACGAAGAATGCGCTGAACCTGCCGGTTCAGGGACTTCCGGGCGGTATGCCGATCCGTGCTTTCGGTATGTTCACCGCCAAGGTCGGCCAGTATGACGTGCTGATCGAGAAGGTAGCAGGCGTTCAGAGCTCCTTCACCGTGGACGATGTTTCCCAGCGTGTCGGCGCCATCAATGACCAGCTTCTGATGAAGTGGATTCTCAGAGAAGGCAAGGATATGTTCAACATCCAGGCCAACGCCTATGATATCAGCCAGGGCATCCTCGAGGATCTCAATAAAGAGCTCGGCAAGTTCGGTATGGAAGCGACTTCCTACCAGATCCAGAGCGTCTCTTATCCGGATTCCGTACGCGAGATGCAGGAGAAGGCAGCCGGCAATTCGATGATCGGCGACGTCAACCAGTATACCCAGATCGCCTTTGCGGACAGCCTCGGAAAAGAGGGCGGAAACGGCGGCGGAAATACCGCGTCCCAGATGGCTCAGATGCAGATGGGCATGATGTTCGGCCAGCAGATGGCAAACAATATGCAGCAGCAGTATCAGCAGCCTCAGTACGGACAGCAGCCGATGTACGGTCAGGCTCCGCAGCATCAGCAGCCCTACGGCCAGGCTCCGCAGCAGCCTCAGTACGCACAGCAGCCCCAGCAGGCGGCTCCTCAGATGCAGCCCCAGTCTGCGGACGGCGAAGCGGCCATTCCGAAGTTCTGCCCGAACTGCGGTAAGCCCACGAACGGCATGAAGTTCTGCGGCAACTGCGGCGCGAAGCTCGCATGAGCGGCAGATACGAGCTCCTGAATGATAAACAGAGAGAGGCGGTCTTTCATACAGAAGGGCCGCTTCTCATCTTAGCGGGTGCCGGCGCGGGCAAAACGCGCGTCCTCACGCACCGCATCGCCTACCTCATCGAGGAGCAGAACGTCGCCCCCTACAATATCATGGCGATCACCTTTACGAATAAAGCGGCGCAGGAGATGAAGGACCGCGTGGCGCGGATGGTGGAGTATTCGGATACGGTCTGGATCGCCACCTTCCATTCGAGCTGCGTGCGGATTCTCCGGCGCCATATTGACGCGCTCGGCTACGGGACGGATTTCACGATCTACGACGCGGACGACGCCCGCACAGCGGTGAAGCACGTCGTGAAGGAAATGGATCTCGATCCGAAGATGTACAAGGAGCGGGCGCTCGCTTCGTGGATCTCGGCCTGCAAGAACGAAATGCTTTCCCCGGAGCGCGTGATGGCGGAGGCCGGGGCGGACTTCAGGAAGCGGAAGGAAGCCGAGATTTACCTGAACTACCAGAAGAAGCTGAAAGCCAATAACGCGGTGGATTTTGACGATCTTCTGCTCCTTGCGGTGCAGCTTTTCCGCGAGCATCCGGACATCCTCTCCTACTATCAGAGGCGCTTCCGCTATATCATGGTCGACGAATACCAGGACACGAACAAGGTCCAGTTCGAATTCGTCGCGCTTCTCGCGCATGAGCATCAGAATCTCTGTGTCGTAGGCGACGACGACCAGTCGATCTACCGCTTCCGGGGCGCGGATATCCGGAACATCCTCGAATTCGAGCATTATTTCCCGGGCGCGAAGGTCGTCCGGCTCGAGCAGAATTACCGCTCGACAACCGCGATTCTTGAAGCGGCGAATGCCGTCATCTCGCATAACCGCGGCCGGAAGGAAAAGCATCTCTGGTCGGAGCTCGGCGAAGGAAAGCCTGTGACCTATACGCAGTATGAGAACGGCTATCAGGAGGCCGAGGCCGTCATCCGGCAGATCCGCAAGGAAGTGCAGGGCGGCGCCGACTATCGGGACTACGCGGTCCTTTACCGCACGAACGCCCAGTCCCGCGCCTTCGAGGAAAAATGCATCGCCTTTGACGTGCCCTACCGTCTGGTCGGCGGCGTGAATTTCTACCAGCGCCAGGAGGTTAAGGATCTCCTCGCCTACCTGAAGACGATCGACACCGGCAAAGACGATCTCTCCACGGAGCGGATCCTCAACGTCCCGCGGCGGGGCATCGGCGACTCGACCGTGATGAAGCTGCAGCTTTTCGCTTCCCAGAACGACCTCTCCCTGATGGAGACGATCGCGCACGCCGACCGGGTGCCGGGAATCGGGCGCGCCCTTCCGAAGCTGCAGGCCTTCTCGCACATGATCGGCGAGCTGCACGCAGCGGTGAGGGACGGCGAGCTCGAGCTTCCGGACCTTCTTCGGGAAATCCTAGACAGGACCGATTATTACAGCACCTTCGACGATCTCGACGAGGAACGCGCCGAGCAGAAGAGGGAAAACCTTGAGGAACTGATCAGCAAGGCAACGGATTTCGTCTTCGGCTGGGAGGAAGAGGGCCCGCCGACGCTTTCCGCCTTCCTTGAGGAAGTGGCGCTTGTCGCGGACGTGGACGCCGTCTCCGAGGACGACAACCGCATCCTTCTCATGACCATTCACGGCGCGAAGGGCCTCGAGTTCCCGACGGTCTTCCTGGCGGGTCTCGAGGACGGACTCTTCCCCTCCTATATGTCGATGAATTCGGGCGATCCGATGGATATCGAGGAGGAGCGCCGGCTCTGCTACGTCGGCATCACGCGCGCCATGAAGCGGTTGTATCTCTCATCCGCCCGCGCCCGCACCCTGCACGGCGACGTCATGTACAACCCCGTCAGCCGCTTTGTGAAGGAGCTCCCGCAAGAAATCTGGGAGGACGCTCTGCCAAAGAAGCGCCGGAGCTTCACCTTCGAGGGCGAAGAGGAGGCCGGAAGCGCTTACGGATCGCCGTATCCTCGCGGCGGAGGCTCCGGCTCCTACCGGACGGGCGGCGGAGGACCAGTGCCTTCCGCGGGCAGCGGATCGTACCGCCAGCCGCCGAAGCCCACCTTCGGACTCAGCTTCGAAATCAAAAAGGACAGCGCCCTCGGCTATGAGGTCGGGGACCGCGTGCGCCACATGAAATTCGGCGAGGGAACCGTGCTGGAGATTGTGGACGGAAAGCGGGACTATGAAGTGCTCGTCGACTTCGACTCGGCGGGAGAGCGCCGCCTGTTCGCCAGTTTCGCAAAGCTCGTGAAGCTGTAACTTGGGGAGTTGCATTTTCAGCCGGATTATGGTACAATACAAATACCTTTATCAAGGAGAAATAAAGCTATGATGAAAGTGGTTGAAAAAGTCATTCCTGCCGAATATATCGAAAAGGCGAAGGAAAACAAGAAAACACTGGTTATCATCCTTGCCGTCATCGGCGGCCTTGTTGTGGCCGCGGGCATCGCTTATCTGGTATACAGACTCCTGAAGCCCTTCGATGCGGATGATCTCGAGGACGATGATTTCGAGGACGAAGAGGATTTCTTCGAAACCGAGGACTAATCAGAAGAAGATGCTTTAGAGGCCTTTGCTGTGACGACGCGAAGGCCTCTCTTACTGTTAAGAAAAGGGTATCTATTCAGAACCCCATTCGAAATGCTGCGCATTTCTCATGTAGGCGGTCAACGAGGCTGCGCCTCTTGACCACCTCTGTCAAAAACAGCCTGAATCGGTCCGAAACACAAGTGTTTCGTCCTTGATTCAGTTGTTTTCGACAGGGTTCTGAACAATTACAGAAAAGGAAAGAATCATGAAAAAAGGTCAGATTTACCAGGGGGTTGCAGGGGAAATCAGATTCCCGAATCGGGCCGTCGTTGAAACCGAAGAAGGCGAGCAGTGCCTTGTCGACAACGTAATCCCGGGACAGAAGGTGGAATTCCGCGTCGAGAAGGCGAAAAACGGCCGTTTTCAGGGCCGTCTTCTCCAGGTCATAGAGAAATCCGAAATCGAGACTGCAAAGGACGTATGCGCCCATTTCGGCGTTTGCGGAGGCTGTCTCTACCAGAGCGTCCCCTATATTCAGCAGCTCCGCTTTAAAGAATACCAGGTGCGCTCGCTCCTCGACCGGGTCGAGAGCGACTACAAGTGGGAGGGCATCAAATCCAGCCCGCAGCAGTACGCGTACCGCAACAAGATGGAATTTTCCTTCGGCAATGAAGTGAAGGACGGCCCGCTGACGCTCGGCCTTCACCGCAGGGGCGGATTCTACGACATTGTGCCGGTCAACGAATGCCGGATCGTCGACGAGGACTTCCGGAAGATTCTGATGATCACGCAGATGTATTTCCGCGCCTTCAATCTGCCGTTCTACCACAAGCTTTCGCACGAAGGCGTGCTCCGGCACCTTCTCGTACGGAAGGGTCTCGCGACCGGGGAAATCATGGTCGCGCTCGTAACGACCTCCGGGATTCCGCAGGACATTCTCGGCGGCTTCACGACGAGCCTTCAGTCCCTGTCGCTTTCCGGCGAGCTTGTCAGCATCCTGCACATGAAGAACGACAATCCGGCCGATATGGTGCAGTCGGAGGAAACGACGGTGCTGTACGGGCGCGACTACATCTACGAGCAGCTCTTCAATTTGCGCTTCAAGATCACGCCGTTCTCCTTCTTCCAGACGAATACCGCCGGCGCCCAGGTGCTCTACGACACCGTGCGCGGATATCTCGGCACGACGAAAGACAAGGTGGTCTATGATCTGTACTCCGGGACCGGCACGATCGCGCAGGTGCTCGCCCCCGCGGCAGCGCGGGTGATCGGTGTCGAAATTGTTCCGGAAGCCGTCGAATCCGCGCGGGAAAACACGAAGATGAACGGTCTTTCGAACTGCGAATTCCTCTGCGGAGACGTGCTCGATGTGATCGACGAGATGAAGGCTTCCTGCGAGAAGCCGGACCTCATCGTGCTCGATCCGCCGCGCGACGGCGTGAGCGCGAAGGCCCTGCAGAAGATCATTCAGTTTGACGTGAACCGCATCGTCTACATTTCCTGCAAGCCGACCTCGCTTGTCCGGGATATGGAGATTCTCACGGACGCGGGCTATATCGTCGAGCGCGCCTGCGCCGTCGACATGTTCGCCGGCACCTACAACATCGAAACCGTGGCGGTTCTCACGAAGAGCCGCAACAAAGGCGTGAGAGCATAAGGAAATATCATGTACAATTACATCATCGTCGGCGCCGGCCTCTACGGCGCCGTTTTTGCAAGACAGGCGGCGGATGCCGGGAAAAGCGTGCTCGTTATCGAGAAGCGGCCGCACATTGCGGGAAATGTCTACACCGAGCGGATCGAGGGCATCAATGTCCACCGCTACGGCGCCCACATTTTCCACACGAACGATACGGAGGTCTGGAACTTTCTGAACCGTTTCGCTTCCTTCAACCGCTTTACGAATTCTCCGGTGGCGAACTACAAAGGCGAGCTCTATTCACTGCCCTTCAACATGTACACCTTCAATCAGATGTGGGGTGTCGTGACGCCGGAGGAAGCCCGGGAAAAGATCGAGGAGCAGAGGAAGGAAATTGCGGGAGAGCCGCAGAATCTCGAGGAGCAGGCGATTTCCCTCGTCGGACGGGACATTTACGAAAAGCTCGTGAAAGGCTATACGGAAAAGCAGTGGGGAAGAGACTGCCGCGAGCTTCCGGCCTTCATCATCCGGCGCCTTCCGGTGCGGCTCACCTTCGACAATAACTACTTCAACGCGCTCTATCAGGGAATTCCTTCGGGCGGCTACACGAAGCTCGTCGAAAAACTCCTGGAGGGCATCGAGGTGCGGCTCTCGGAGGATTATCTTGCGAAGAAGGACGAATACGACGCGATGGCGGAACGCATCGTCTACACCGGCCCGATTGACGCGTATTTCGGATACGCCCTCGGCGCGCTTGAATATCGCTCGGTCCGCTTTGAGAACGAGCTTCTGGACATCCCGAATTTCCAGGGGAACGCGGCCGTGAACTACACGGACCGGGAGACGCCCTGGACCCGGATTATCGAGCATAAATGGTTTGAGTTCGGGAAAGATGAAGACGGAAAGGAGCTTCCGAAGACCTATATCAGCCGGGAGTATTCCTCCGAATGGAAGCCCGGAGACGAGCCCTACTATCCGGTGAACGACGCGAAAAACAGCGCGCTGTATCAGGAGTACAGGGCTCTTGCCGGTGAGGAAGAAAAGGTGATCTTCGGCGGAAGACTCGGCGAATACCGGTATTACGACATGGATCAGGTCGTAAGAGCAGCGCTCGACCGGGCAAAAGAAGAGCTGGGCTGATCCCGAAAAGTTACTTCCTTTTCAGGAAACTTAAGCCCTGCTTCCAGAGCTCCGTCACGAGCTCTTCCTTTGTGAG
>CAMPAR010000033.1 GCA_946632055.1 uncultured Lachnospiraceae bacterium | reverse complement strand
TTTTGTCTTGGCTTGGCAAAGACAAAAGAACCGTCCCCCTGTCTCACTCCTGTCTCCCCCCTCGCCTTTTTACCAGTAAAATCAACAAATCCCATCAAAAAACCGTCACTTTTCCCGTCTTGCTTTTTCCTCTTTTCACTGATATAGTGTATGCTGATGTGTCCTGCGAAACAGCCTGGTTTCCTCTCGCTGGCAGGACCCGATGTGCGTGTATACAACTGGAAGGGAGAACAGGGAATTTGATATTCGGAAAACATATCAACAGGTATTATCTGAAGTATGGCTGGATGCTGCTTCTGGGGCTTCTCGCGCTTGTTATGGTTGACTATGCGCAGCTGAAGGTTCCGGAGTACTACCGCATGGTTGTGAACGGTCTGAACACCGGTACGACGGAAGTCGGCGGGACGGTCGTGGACTTTACGCTGGACGTGCTCCTCGACGACATCTGTCTGCCGCTCATCATCGTCATTGTGATGATCGTGGCGGGGCGCTTCCTCTGGCGTGTCGGCTTCTTCGGTGCGGCCGTGAAGGTCGAGCGGGATCTCAGGGACCGGATGTTTGACCACTGCAAGGACCTCTCGCAGCAGTATTATCAGGTGAATAAGGTCGGCAATCTGATGTCCCTTTTCACCAACGACCTTGAGACGATCCAGGACTGCTACGGAAACGGAATCCTCATGATGATGGACGCGCTGTTTCTGGGCATTCTCGCCTTCAGCAAGATGTTCCGCATGAACTGGACACTGACCCTTTTCTCCATGATTCCGATGGTCTTCCTCTTCATCGGAGCGATGACGGTCGGCCGGAAGATGTCGAAAAAGTGGGAGCAGCGGCAGGAGGCCTTCTCGAATCTCTCCGATTTCTCGCAGGAATCCTTCTCGGGTATCGCGGTCATCAAGGCCTTCGCGAAGGAAGCGAAGGAGCTATGGGCCTTCAAGAAGCTCAATAAGGAAAACGAGCGCGTCAATGTGGAATTCGTCCGCATGTCGACGCTGATGCATATCTCCGTGACGCTCTTCATCGAGTCCGTCATGTGCGTCATCCTCGGCTACGGCGGATACCTGATCCACGAGGGCGTCTTCAACGCCGGCGAAATGATCGAATTCATCGGCTATTTCACCTCGATTGTGTGGCCGATCATGGCGATTTCGATGCTGGTGGAGATGCACGCGAGAGGCAAGGCTTCCTTAAACCGCGTGAGCGAGCTTCTGGACGCGCCGATCGACGTGAAGGACAGCGAGGAAGTGGAGGCGAAGGAAGCCGCGAACGATCCCTCGATGCATCCGGCGATCAAGGGCGACATCGAGTTCCGGCATCTGAATTTCGCCTTCCCCGGGACAGATCTTGAGGTGCTGCACGATGTCAGCTTTACGATTAAAGCCGGCGAAAACGTCGGTCTCATCGGCAAGACCGGCACCGGCAAGACGACGATTGTCGACCTGATCGCGAGAACCTACAATGTTCCGGACGGCACGATCTTTGTCGACGGGCACGATGTGAATTCGATTCCGATCCACGAGCTGAGGTCGCATATCGCCTACGTGCCGCAGGATAATTTCCTCTTCTCGGAGACGATCGGCTCGAACATCGCCTTTGCCTTCGCGGACGCGGACGATACGGATTCGATTGAACACGCGGCGACGATGGCCGGCGTGCACGACAATATCATGGAGTTCCCGGAGCGCTATAAGACGGTGCTCGGCGAGCGCGGCGTGACAGTCTCGGGCGGCCAGAAGCAGCGCATTTCCATTGCGCGCGCCCTGATGAAGAACGCCGAAATCCTGATTCTCGACGATTCGGTGTCGGCCGTCGATACCAAGACCGAGCACACGATCCTTGAAAACTTAAGGAAAGAACGGGCCGGGAAGACGACGATCCTGATCGCGCACCGGATCACGACGATTGAACATATGGACAAAATCATCTACATCGAGGACGGCGAAATCGTCGACGTCGGCTCGCATCACGAGCTCTGTGCGCGCTGCCCGCGCTACGCCGAGATGGTGGAACTGCAGCGGCTCGAGGACGAGAGAAAGGAGCGTGCGTAATATGAGAGAGTATTATCCGATTCTCCTGGTCGGCGCGATCGTCGGCATTCTCGCCACCGTCTTCATCATCGCCTTCGCGACGATGAAGGATAAGAAGGAAGCCTTCGGCTTCGAGCGCAACATGAAGGATTCGGAGATCATCCGGCGCCTTTTAAGATACGCGAAGCCCTACTGGAAAAACTACATCCTGATTTTCTTCGTGCTGATCGTCTCGATTGTCTATGACATCATTTCGCCCCGGATTGTCGGCGGAATCGAGGAGATGGTCAAGGGCCAGTTCGAGATGCCCGCGCTTTTCAGGATGGTGCTTCTGTACGCCGGCATTCTGATTGTCTCTTTAGTCGGCAACTACATTCAGGCGATCCAGCTGCAGAAGGTCGGCCAGAAGATCCTGACCGCGATCCGCGAGGATCTGTTCGTGCACATTGAAAGCCTCTCGCACGACCAGCTGAACCACATCCCGGTCGGCAAGCTGGTGACGCGTGAGTGCAACGATACCAACGCGATCTCGATGCTGTTCACGAATATTCTCGTGAACTTCTTCAAGAATATCCTGATCATCGTTGGCGTGTTCGCCGCGATGCTGACGCTGAACTACGAGCTGACGCTGATGGTCACCTGCTTCGTGCCCTTCATCGTGCTCTTCACGATGATTTTCCGGAAGTTCTCCCGCCGCGCTTACCGGCGCGTGAAGGACGGCACGACCGACATCAACACCTTCTTAAGCGAGAATCTGTCGGGCATCAAGATCACGCAGATCTTCAACAACGAAGAGAAGAAGCTCGGCGAATTCCGCGAGAAGAACGTGAAGCTTGCGAAAGCGCGCCGTCAGGAAATCCTGGTCTTCAGTATTTTCCGGCCGGTCGTCTACATGCTCTACATCAGCTCGGTGATGCTGCTCCTCTACCTCAGCGGCAAGGGCTACATCCAGAACACGAGCTTCATGGGCCAGACGATCACATCGGGCGTGCTCGTCAGCTTCTACATGTATATCTCGAAGTTCTTCAACCCGATCCAGAACCTGGCCGAGACCTTCAACTGGCTGCAGTCCGCGATGGCTTCCGCCGAAAAGGATTTCTCGATCATGGACATGGAGCCGGAGGTAGTGGACGAGCCGGACGCGATCGAACTCGATCATGTGAAGGGCGAGATCGAATTCCGGAACGTATGGTTTGCCTATGAGAAGGACGAATGGATCCTGAAGGACGTCTCCTTCCATGTAAATCCGAAGGAAACCGTGGCCTTCGTCGGTGCGACCGGCGCCGGCAAGACGACGATTCTGTCGCTCGTGTGCCGGAACTACGACATCCAGAAGGGGCAGATCCTCGTCGACGGAATCGACATCCGCCATATCAAGATGCAGTCCCTTCGGAAGCATTTCGGCCAGATGCTGCAGGACGTCTTCCTCTTCGCCGGAACGATCCGTTCCAATATCGTGCTCCGCGAGGAGGGCCTCAGCGATGAGGAAATTATGGAGGCCTGCCGTTATGTGAACGCCGATCACTTCATCGACCGTCTTCCCGGCGGCCTTGACGAGGAGGTCCGCGAGCGCGGCAACAACTTCTCGGCCGGACAGCGCCAGCTTCTTTCCTTCGCCCGCACGATTATCCACAAGCCGGACGTGATGATTCTGGACGAAGCGACCGCGAATATCGATACCGAAACCGAGCAGCTGATCCAGAACTCCCTGGAGAAGATGATGAATATCGGCACGATGCTGATCGTGGCGCACCGTCTTTCCACGATCCAGCACGCGGACAGGATCATCGTGATCAACCACGGCGAAGTCATCGAGCAGGGCAGCCACTTCGAGCTCCTCGAGCAGCGCGGCGCCTACTATGAACTCTACAAGCTCCAGTATTCCGACGAAGACGCGTCGTGAGGGAGCAGGCAAATTTGATAAAGCACATGAAAAGACCCCGGGCATCAAAAAGCCCGGGGTCTTCCTGCATCTTAGAGGATCAGTTATTCAGAGCTTCGCGCGCCGGCGGTAGTAGGTGACGGCGAGGAAAACGGCCGCGCCGAGCCAGGCCGCAACCTCGGCAATGAAGAGACCGTCCGAGAAGCGCGTAAAGATGACGGACACCGCGAGTCCGACGCGCATGACGAATTCGATGATGCCCGAAACCATCGCGGAGCGGGTGCTTCCCATGCCCTGCAGCGCCGAGCGGTAGACGTAGAGGAGATACAGGATCGGCAGGCAGGAGGCCATGATCGTGAGGAAGCGGTAGGCCGTGTTCATCGCTTCCGTCAGGGAGGAGGCGTCCTCCGTATTCAGAAAGAGCGAGAGGATGCCGCGGCCGAAGAGTATCATCACGAAGCCGATCGCGGCGGAGGTTGCAATGGAGAGGAAAATGGCGGTCCTGACACCCTTCTTGATCCGGGGCGCGTCGGAAGCGCCGAAGTTCTGCCCGACATAGGTCGTGACCGCGTAGCCATAGGAAACGGCGGCGATTTCAAGAAGGCCGTAGAGCTTGTTCGTGGCCGTGTAGCCCGCGATGAAGTTCACGCCGAAGGTATTGACGATCGACTGGACGAAGACGCCGCCAACGGAGATGATAAGGTTCATGAAGGAAACCGGCAGGCTGAGCCGGATGAGCTCGGCCGAGATGGCCTTCGTGAGCTTCAGATCCCGGAAGGAGAAGCGAAGCTCCGGAATGCGCCGCATCCGCACGGTGCAGATCAGTCCCGCAACGAGCTGCGAGAAGACCGTGGCTCCTGCCGCGCCGGCGATGCCCCACTTCAGGACAAAGACGGTGAGAGCGTCCAGCGCAATATTGAGAAGAGACGCCGTAATCATCGCGCAGAGCGGCGTGCGGCTGTCTCCGACGGCGCGCAGCATCGAGGCGGAGAAATTGTAGAAGGAAGCGGCAATGAACCCGCCGAAAAGGATCGAGGAGTAGAGCCGCGCCATCGGCCGCAGGACCTCCGGCGTATTCATGAGCCGCAGGAAGGACGGAATGCCGAGAACGCCGGTCGCGGTGAGAAGGACCGTGAGAAGCAGCGTCAGCATCGCGCCTTCGCCGGCGATTTTCGGAATGGATTTTGAATCCCCTTCCCCGAATTTCTGGGATACGAGGATCGAGATGCCCTGCGAAAAGCCCTGCGCGATCGAGAAAATCATCCAGTTCAGCCAGTCCACGGTGCCGAGCGCGGCCAGCGCCTGCATGGAGACGCCCTGTCCGACGATGGCCGTGTCCACGACCGTATAGAGCTGCTGGAAGACGTTCCCGAACATCAGGGGAAGCGCAAATAAAAGGAGCAGCGAAAGCGGCCGCCCCTTTGTCATATTCATGGTACCGGAGGATGTTTTCTCTCTCATTTGTCAGCCTCGTAGGAATTCATCATATCCTGCATGATCCGTTCCACGTTTTTGGTCAGGAATTTCTTCTCTTCCCGCGAAAGCTCCGAGACGATGATCGGGGCGCCGAAGGTCAGCTTGATCGTGCAGGGCTGAATCCTTTTGTTGTTTCCTTCAAAAACCTCCCCGGTATTGTAAATCGCGACCGGGATGATCGGGGCGCCGGAGCGCTCGGCGATTTTCAGCGATCCGCCGTGGAAGGGCAGGAGCCCCGTCTTGGTGGAAAGATCCTTGTTGCGGGTGCCCTCCGGGAAGATGCACATGGAAATGCCGGACTTGACGTTCTCGGTCGCAGCCTTGATCGTCTTGACGCCTTCCTTGATGTCCTCGCGGTTCAGGAAGAGACCGTTCAGCTTCCGGATCCAGGTGCTGAACACGGGGATTTTCTTCAGGGAGTCCTTCGCGACGAAGCCCGTGCGGTTATGAAGCTCCGGATAGGTGCAGATGATATCGAAAATCGAGCGGTGGTTGATGACGAAGACGGAAGCCTCGCCCTCCGGCGGGATGTTCTCGCGTCCGTACACTTCGGTCTTGATGCCCATCAGCTTCAGGCCGGTACGACAGGCCCACTGGATGCTGTGGAAAATCATGTAGTCGGCCTTGACGGGGTTAAAAAAGTGTACGATCCAGGCTGCAAACCAGAGGAAAAAGCCGTAGATCGAATAAAAGACAAGCATGGAGAAAAATAAGATTGTTCTTGCCATCACAGATCTCCTGATTCATAGGAATAACAATGCCATTATAGTATAGAATGGCGCAAAAGTCAAAGTCAAAGGCGCAAAAACATGAATCATGAACTTTTCCTTGTATTTTTCTCCGAGATAGAGTAGAATATAATATCTATGAATTTTAGAAGATGAGGAGAAACGATTATGGAATCATGTGTTCCGGTCAGAGAACTTTTTAAGAATACGGCATCCTACGCGGGGAAGGAAATCACGGTCGGCGGCTGGGTCCGCTCCAACAGGGACAGCAAGAGCTTCGGCTTCCTGGTGGTGAGCGACGGGACGTTCTTTACCCCGCTTCAGATTGTTTACCATGACACCATGGCGAATTTCGCCGAGGCAGCGAAGCTGAACGTCGGCGCGGCAATCATCGCGAAGGGAACGCTTGTGGAAACGCCGGAGGCGAAGCAGCCCTTCGAGCTGCAGGCTTCCGAAATCACAGTCGAGGGCGACAGCCCCTCGGACTATCCTCTGCAGAAGAAGCGCCACACGCTGGAGTATCTGCGCACCATGACGCATTTACGGCCGCGCACGAATACCTTCCAGGCGGTTTTCCGCGTACGCTCCCTGATTGCCTACGCGATTCACCGCTTCTTCCAGGAGCGGGACTTCGTCTATGTCCATACGCCGATCATTACCGGATCAGATGCCGAGGGCGCGGGCGAGATGTTCCAGGTGACGACGATGGATCTCGCAAACCTTCCGCTGAACGAGGAAGGAAAGCCGGACTACACGCAGGACTTCTTCGGAAAGTCGACGAACCTGACGGTGTCCGGACAGCTCAACGGCGAGACCTTTGCCTGCGCGTTCCGGAATATCTACACCTTCGGGCCGACCTTCCGCGCGGAGAATTCCAACACGACGCGCCATGCGGCGGAGTTCTGGATGATCGAGCCGGAGATCGCCTTTGCGGATCTTTCGGATGATATGCAGCTCGCGGAAGATATGCTGAAGTACATCATCCGCTATGTGCTGGAGAACGCGCCGGAGGAGATGAACTTCTTCAACAGCTTTGTGGACAAGGGGCTTCTCGAGCGCCTGCAGCACGTGCTGAATTCGGACTTCGGCCGCGTGACCTATACGGAAGCGATCGAGCTTCTTAAGAAGCACAATGATAAATTCGATTACAAGGTCAGCTGGGGCTGCGATCTGCAGACCGAGCACGAGCGGTACCTGACTGAGGAAATCTTCAAACGCCCGGTATTTGTCACCGATTACCCGAAGGAAATCAAGGCCTTCTATATGAAGCAGAATCCGGACGGCAAAACGGTGGCGGCGATGGACTGCCTCGTTCCCGGCATCGGCGAAATCATCGGCGGCTCGCAGCGTGAAGAGGATTACGAGAAGCTGGCGGAGCGCATCCATGAGCTTGGCATGCGCGAAGCCGACTATGATTTCTATATGGACCTTCGGAAATACGGCACGGTGCGCCATGCGGGCTTCGGCCTCGGCTTCGAGCGCTGCGTGATGTACCTGACCGGCATCGGCAACATCCGCGACGTCCTGCCGTTCCCGAGAACGGTCGGAACCTGCGAGCTGTAACGGACCGGAGACGGATACACTCTGAATCATGGCCCCTTTTGACGGGGCGGGGAGATCAAGCATGAAGTTTATTCACCTCTCCAATATCGACCTCGGTGCGGAACCGATGCATTCGGAGCACCTTTTTGTGGACCGCGCGGCAGATGCGTGGAATGATTTCCTGCGGGTGCTGGAGCTTTGCCGGACAGAGGAAGTGGATGCGCTTTTCATCACCGGACGGCTGTTCCTGAAGACGCCCGGTGAAGAGGAGCTGCAGGCGCTCGACGAGCGCTTCCTTCACCTTCCCGATACGCGGGTCTTCTTCGCGCCGGGCATTTTCCCCGGCGGCGGAGACAACACGGTCTACAGCGAGTATCCCTGGAAAAGCAATACGCACGTCTTTACCGGCGACAGCATCCAGCGGATTCACGTGGCGCGGCTGTCCATGGAAGTGACCGGCGTCGGCTATTCGGCAAGAAGCTGGCATAAGGTGAAGCCGGATCATCTGACCCGCGGCCGCAAGGGTGCGATCCAGGTGCTCCTTCTGCCGTTTGCCGGGGATTCTCCGGAGATTCCTTCGGCGGACACCCTGAAGGCGCTGCCCTTCGATTACATGGGCATCGGCCAGAACCGGAGCTTTATCAGCGAGAACGGAAACCGGGTCTACGCGCCCGGCACCTTTGAACCCTCGGGCTTTGAGGACGCGGACCGCCACGGCTATATCATGGGCGAGCTGGACAATGATGAACGCAAACGCGCGGGCATCCGCTGTCAGTTCGTTTCGGCCGAAAACCGGGAATACCTGGAAATCCGCGTGAATGCACATGAGGATATCCGCTACCAGGAGGTGGAGGAGCAGATCCGAAACGCCATCGATACCTACGGCAGGGATCATGTCTACCGCATCCTGATTTCCGGCGCTTCCTCGCCGTCTTTATTCATCATGAAGGACAACCTGTACCGGCTCGGGAAGGTGTTCGCGGTGATCGACGAGACGGATACGGACGCCGTGCGCGCGCTCCTGCAGAAGGGCAGCGAGGAAACGGCCGTGACGCGTTTTGTCGACCAGATTCTTTCCGAGGATGATTCGGCCGTCAAACAGAAGGCCATTCAGTACGGAATCGACGCGCTTCTCGAAGAGGAGTGAAAGGAGGGCGGCAGTGGTTATTCTGCAGCTGAATATAGCAGAGTTCGGAAAACTGAAAAACAGGGAGATTTCGCTGCGCCCGGGCATGAACGTGATTACCGGCGACAATGAATCCGGAAAGAGCACGATCGGCGCCTATATCCGCGCGATGATCTACGGGCTGGACGAAAGCGGCGCGGAGTACGCGCGCTACCTGCCCTACGGCTTCGCGGGCGAGGTCTTCGGCGGAAGCATGAAGGTGCTGGTGGACGGCGCGTTTTATGAGATCTTCCGGAATTTCCTGCAGGGGCAGGAGGAGCTTCGCGTGATCAAGCAGTCGGACGGGTCCGTTGTGGAGGACCCGGAATTCTGGCTGGTCAAGGCGACTTCCGGCGTTTCCCGGGAGCAGTACGAGGAAACCGGGTATGCGGCCCAGTTTTCGCTGCAGCAGGATCTGAAGAAGTGGAGCGGAAGCGCCTTAAGCCCGCAGGGGGCGGAGGAACTCCGGATCCGGAACCGCTACCGCAAGGCGGAAAAGCGGCTCGAGGAGAAGCGCGCTTCCTTTGAAAAACTGCAGGATCCCGGCGTGAAGGTCCGGTATCTTGAGATCTCCCAGGCGGCCGAGGAGAAGGAAAAACGCTTCGCCGTCCGGAAGGAAGAGCAGCAGAAGAACGCGGAGAAGCTCCAGAAAATGGAGCAGGATCTCGAAAAGGACCGGGTCCGCGTCGCGACGGAAAACCAGGAGTACTTTGATAAGCTGAAGAACGGCATGATGGAGGCGAAGGAAGCCCTCGTCCCGGTCGTATCGGAGGAAAGCCGGAAGCCGGTCGGGAAAAACGTCCTCGGCGCCGTGTTTCTGACACTCGGAATCGCGCTTTCGGTCGCGGCCGCTTACGTCTGCTTCTCCTGGCAGATCTTTTCCGTGCAGCACCCCTGGTTCTGGTATCTTATCGGCGGATTTGCCGCAGCCTTTCTTGCCTTTGCGGCCGGACTCGTGCTGACGATTGTCTGGGCGGTGCGCACCGGAAGGAAGAGAAGGGCCGCGGAAGAACTCGCCGTCCTCAAGCCGAAGGCGGACGAGGCGGAACGGAACTACCAGCATTATCTTGACCACAGAGAAGAGCTGGAGCAGAAGATCGACAAGCAGGCCTTCCGGGAGGAGAGCATCGAAGCCCTGAAGAGCCGTCAGGCGATTCTGGACGCGGAAATCGAGAAGCTCGAAAAGGAAAGCACCGGCCTCCGGGCCGAGGAGGAGGAGCTGCGCTCGCGCTACGAGGAACAGCAGTCCTATGACGTGGAAATCCGCTCGCTGAATCTCGCGATCGACTCCTTCGAGAAGCTCGGCGCGACGAAGAATGCCGAGCGCAACGCGGAGCTTGAGCGCTATGCCATGAATTATCTTTCCATGCTCGACCGCCGCAAGAAGGACCGGATCGTGATTGCCGACGACAACACGACCTCGGTCGTGACGGAAAACGGAGAAATCGCGCTGGCGGACCTGTCGATGAGCGCCGCGCAGGAGGTCATCCTCGCGATCCGGCTCGCCGGGGTCGAAGAAACCGACCCGAACCGCACGCTTCCGATTATTCTTGACGACGTATTCGCGGGATTTGATACCGAACGCCTGAATTCCTGCCTGAATCTGCTGCGTTCGCTCTCCAGACAGGTGATTCTGTTCTCCTCGCAGACGCGGGAGCGGAAGCTTCTGTAAGGATATCGCATTTAAAGGAGTATCTGCACGATGATCAGTGCCAACAATATTACGCTGCGTCTGGGCAAAAAGGCCCTGTTTGAAGACGTCAACATCAAATTCACCGAGGGGAACTGCTACGGTATCATCGGCGCGAACGGCGCCGGAAAATCGACCTTCCTCAGGATCCTTTCGGGACAGCTGGAACCGACGAACGGAACCGTGACGATTACGCCCGGACAGCGTCTTTCGGTTCTTGAGCAGGACCAGAATAAATACGACGACCAGATCGTCATGGACGCGGTCATGCAGGGCAACGCGCGACTCTTCGAGATCATGAAGGAGAAGGACGCGATCTACGCCAAGACCGATTTCACGGACGAAGACGGTGAAAAGGCGGCGGAGCTTGAGGCGGAGTTTGCCGAGATGAACGGCTGGGAGGCGGAGTCCGATGCGGCTTCTCTTCTGAACGGCCTGGGCATCGAGGAAGACCGGCACTACGCCGTCGTCGGGACGCTTCCCGGCGCGGACAAGGTGAAGGTGCTTCTCGCGCGCGCCTTATTCGGCTCCCCGGACATTCTGCTTCTGGACGAGCCGACGAACCACCTCGACCTCGCGGCCATCGACTGGCTCGAGGAGTGGCTGATCAATTTTGACAATACCGTCATCGTCGTCTCCCACGACCGTTACTTCCTGAACAAGGTCTGCACGGCGATCGCGGACGTGGACTACAATAAGATCCAGCTGTATTCCGGCAACTATGATTTCTGGTATGAATCTTCCCAGCTGATGATCCGCCAGATGAAGGAAGCGAACCGGAAGAAGGAAGAGAAGATCAAGGAGCTGCAGGAATTCATCCAGCGCTTCTCCGCAAACGCCAGTAAATCCAAGCAGGCGACCTCCAGAAAGCGGGCCCTCGAGAAAATCCAGCTCGAGGAAATCCGTCCTTCTTCGCGCAAATATCCCTATATTGACTTCCGGCCGGACCGTGAGATCGGAAACGACGTGCTGACGGTGGAAAACCTCTCGAAGACCGTCAACGGCGTGAAGGTGCTCGACAACATCTCGTTTACGCTGAATCACGGCGACAAGGTGGCCTTCGTCGGCGCGGACGAGTTTGCGAAGACCACGCTGTTCCAGATCCTGATGGGAGAGCTCGAGCCGGATTCCGGCACCTACAAGTGGGGCGTCACGACCACGCAGAGCTATTTCCCGAAGGACAACAACTACGAATTCCAGTCCGACCTTCGGATTTACGACTGGCTGCAGCAGTATTCGCCGATCAAGGATATTACCTATGTCCGCGGCTTCCTCGGACGGATGCTTTTTGCCGGAGAGGACGGCGAGAAGAAAGTCCGGGTGCTGTCCGGCGGCGAGAAGGTGCGCTGCATGCTGAGCAAGATGATGATTTCCGGCTCGAACGTGCTGATTTTCGACGAGCCGACCAACCATCTCGATATGGAGTCGATCACCGCGCTGAACCAGGGCATGATGAAGTTCCCGGGCGTCATTCTCTTCGCCTGCCGCGACCATCAGCTGGTACAGACGACGGCGAACCGCATCATTGAATTCCTGCCGGGCGGCATGATCGACAAGATGACGACCTACGACGAATACCTCGCTTCCGACGAGATGGCGATGAAGCGTCAGGTCTATACGCTTGCGGAAACCGACGACGAGGAAACGGAAGAATAAGGGATGAGCGCGCTGCTTCTGAAGCTCCTTGCGATGGGCATCATGTTCGTCGACCATCTGGGCGTGGCGCTTTACAAGAGCCGCCTGATTCCGTGGATCCCCTACCGGGTCATGCGCATCGTCGGCCGGGGTGCCTTTCCGATTTTCTGCTTCCAGATTGTCGAGGGCGCCATGCATACGAAGAGGAAATGGCTGTATCTCGTGCGCCTTCTTTGTCTCGCCCTAATTTCGGAGCCCTTCTTCGATCTTGCGATCTACGGGCGCTGGTGGAATCCGGACAGCCAGAACGTTTTCTTCACGCTCGCGCTCGGCCTTGTCGTGGTCTTCCTGATGCAGGCCTGCGTGAAGGCGCAGGGGATGAAGCGCGTGCTTCTGATTGCCGGAACCGTGGGTACGCTCCTCGCGGCGCTTGTCATCGCGGAGCGTCTTCTGAAAACGGACTACGGCTGGGGCGGTGTGCTGCAGATCGCGGTCATGGGGCTTCTCGTGCTTCCGATTCGGGAGATTCCGGCCGTTAAGGAACGGGCCTTCTCGGAGCGCTTTATCCGCGGCGTAGTGGTGACTCTGGCGGTCACGGTTCTTGCCGCCATCTGCGGCGGATCGGAGTGGTTTGCCTTCTACGCGCTGATTCCGATCGTGCTGTATAACGGGGAACGGGGGTATTCCGGGAAAGCGCTGCAGTACGCGCTGTATTTCTTCTACCCGGTGCATCTGCTCCTTCTGGGACTGGTGTTCCGGCTCCCCTGAGAGTAACTGTTCAGAAAGGATAATGGTATGAAAAAGAAACTGGCGGCGGTCTTTCTTGCCGCAATCATGATTCTGTCGCTCGCGGGCTGCAAATCGACGCTGCGTCCCGCGCTCGAGGAGTACAACCGGAAGATGAATATCGGAGAGCTCGATCTTTCCATCCTGTTTGACGAACAGAACGGCTTCCACTATAAGGATATCACCTGGGGAATGACGCTGGACGAAGCGCGGAAGGCTTCGGATTCGTCCATCGGCAGCATTCTGGGATACGGCCCGAACGATATTATCATATACGAAAGCGACCTCGCCGTGCAGATTCTCGGACGGCGGAATGACTCCGCGAGCATCGGTACGATTCTGGAGCAGTCGGACTGCTATATGATTTCCTTCGCCTTCAATCAGGACAGCAAGAAGCTGCCGGTCATCAGCGAGCAGGAGCTTTTCGACCAGTATCTCGTCACCCTGAAGGAAAAGTTCGGCGATCCGAGCGATTACAAAGAGGATACGCGCACTTCGGACCGGGTCTCCACTCTGTCGAAGAGCTATCTGTGGGATTATACGACTCCGGACGGCAAGAAAACGGAGCTTCAGTGGTCGGCCGCCTATGTGTCCGGCGCCGAGGCGCCGTCGATCGTGACGCTGGGCGTCGTTTATTTCCATGAGGCGCTGGAGGAGACCGAAAGCGCGGCAGAATAAGAGGGCAGGATGAATACGGACAGAAAACATGTGACCGAGGTGCTGCGGCTTCTCGACGCCGAGTACGGGACGGAGGATATCTGCTATCTCGACCATGAGTCGGACTATGAGTTCCTTTTCGCGGTCATTCTCTCGGCACAGTGCACGGACGCGCGCGTCAACATGGTGACGCCGCATCTGTACGCGAAGTTTGACACGCTGGAGAAGTTCGCGGACTGCGACATCCGGGATCTGGAGCGGGAAATCCATTCCATCGGCTTTTATCACGCGAAGGCCGCGAATATCAAGGCCTCGGCGCGCCGGCTTCTCGATGCTTACGGCGGAAAGGTGCCGGATACGATGGAGGAGCTTCTGACGCTTCCGGGCGTCGGAAGAAAGACCGCGAATGTGATCCTCGGGAATATCTACCGGAAGCCCTCCGTCGTCGTCGATACCCATGTGAAACGGATCTCGAAAAAGCTCGGATTCACGGAGGAAACGGACCCGGAAAAGGTGGAATACGATCTCATGAAGATTCTGCCCGAGGAAAACTGGATCCGCTACAATATGCAGATTATTACGCTCGGCCGCACGATCTGTACGGCGAGAAAGCCGGACTGCGCGCACTGCTTCCTGAAAGCGGAGTGCCCGTCGGCCGAGGCTTGAAATACACAGGAGAAATTATGTTCCAGTTCAGTGGAGAGAAGAAGAAAAGGAAGAATCAGATCGCTTCCATTGTGATTATCGTGATTGTCGCCGCGATGCTGATTACGACCATCGTCGGCGCCCTGCTGTCCGGACGATGAAAAAGGGAAAGGTTCTGACAAATCCGCTGATCCGCTCCGTTCTGAGGCACCCGTTTCTGCAGAAAGAAACGGATCATCTGGCTTCGGACGGGGCGGTTCTTGGCAGGGGAAAGGAAGGAGAGACGCCGGTGTTCGGCGCGGCGGTCAACACGACCGTGTACGGCGGGCCGCACGCGGAGGCCCTCGCCTTCTATCGCAGCCTGAACTCCGCGCTTGCGGCCGGAATCCGTCCGGAAAGCGTGCTGCTTTCGCTGACGATTCCGCTCCCGGAGAGCGAAAAAGTCCTGAACGCGCGGATGGAAAAGCTGGAAGCCCTTGCAGAACGCGAAAATCTGCGGATTTCGGGCGGTTCGACCACAGTTTCCGATTCCATATCCCGTCCGGTCATGACGGCCGTGATATCGGGCAAATTCGACCTTGAAAACGGTTACGGGCAGGAGACGGGGAAGAGAGCGAAGCTCGACGGCTACGCGCTTCTTATGACGGGATACGCGGGAGACGCGGGCGCGGGGCTCGTGCTGGAAGAAAAGCGCGGGATCCTGAAGGCGCGCTTTACCGAAGAATTCCTTTCCGGCGCGGAGATCGACGAGCAGGCGCTTTCCGTGCGAAAAGCGGCGGAGATCCTGAGAAGAGAGGGCGCCGTGATGCACGACGTCTCCGAGGGCGGCGTGTTTTCGGCGCTGTACACCTTTGCCGAGGGTCATGCCTGCGGCTTCACGGCGGATCTTCTGAAGATTCCGATCCGGCAGGAAACCGTGGAGATCTGCGGCTATTTTGACTGGAACCCGTACGAGATGCTTTCAACCGGAGCCCTTCTTGCCGCCGTACCGGACGGCGATCGGGCGCTTCAGGCGCTGAAGGCGCAGGGCATCCCGGCGGTGCAGATCGGATACTTGACGGAAGGAAAGAAGAAAATTCTTCT
Organism: uncultured Lachnospiraceae bacterium; assembly: GCA_946632055.1. Taxonomy (GTDB): domain Bacteria; phylum Bacillota; class Clostridia; order Lachnospirales; family Lachnospiraceae; genus UBA1267. The sequence goes on along the minus strand of CAMPAR010000033.1, from coordinate 6,345 downwards.
TCGCGGCGGGGAGGAGCGTTTTCTCGAGCGCCCGCATGAAGACCCCGTCACGCGTCTTCAGAGCTACGGATAAGGGAGGAAAAGTTAGTTCAATGAATATCGTTCTGCATGAGCCGGAAATCCCCAGCAATACGGGCAATATCGGCCGGACCTGCGTCGCGACGGGAACCGCGCTTCACCTGATCCGGCCTCTTGGTTTTTCGCTGGATGAAAAGAACTTAAGGCGCGCCGGACTCGATTACTGGCAGCACCTCGAGCTGTATCTGTATGACGATTTCGAGGATTTCCTTCAGAAGAACCCGGGCGCGCACGTCTATATGGCGACGACGAAGGCGCACCGGACCTATACGGAGGTTTCCTACGCCCCGGACGACTTCATCATGTTCGGGAAGGAAACCGCCGGGATTCCGGAAGAGATCCTCGTCGAACACGAAGAGGACTGCATCCGGATCCCGATGAATGACTCGATCCGCTCGCTGAATCTTTCGAATTCCGCCGCCGTGATCCTCTATGAGGCCCTGCGCCAGCAGAATTTCTCCGGTATGCAGGAGTACGGGGAGCTGCACCGGCTGAAGTGGAAGGAGACTAAAGGGAAGATCAGTATTTAAGCTCCGGCTCGTAGAATTCGAAGATCATCCCGTCGCAGTACGATTCGGCGCTGCGCTCATGCGCGGTCCAGCCGAAGAGCAGGCCGCCCTTTTTCTGAAAGCGGTCGACGACGGCCGGGTGCGGGCCGATCTGATAGGCGATGAAATGCGGACGGGCCGTAAAATTGAAGAAGCACGAGGAGAGCAGCCGGGCTACAAGTCCCGGCTGCACTTTTTTCATCGCGTCGTAGCCGGAGGCGAGCTGGCCCCGCACGATTTCGGGCGCGTGCTTCCGGAACCAGGCGACGATGAAGGGGTTGAAGCTCTCAATGCAGAAGTCCTGATGAAAGGTTTTCAGGATCGCGAGGGTCTTCTCGCAGAGCTCGTTGTTTCGCGGGCCGGTTTTAAGCTCCACAATGAGCGGACCGGCGCCTTTAATATTCTTCAGCACCTCGGTGAAGAGGGGAATCGTCTCCTTCGTTCCGCAGAGGTGCATCTTCTTCAGATCCTCATAATCATAGCTGTCCACGCGCCCGACGACGCCGGTGACGCGGTCAAGCGTATCATCGTGAAAGACGACGACCTGTCCGTCCCGCGAAAGCTGGACGTCGAGCTCGATTCCGTATCCTTTCTCTGCCGCGCGGCGAAAAGCCGCGAGGGAATTCTCCGGGACTGTGCGATCCTTCGTGTGCAGACCCCGGTGCGCGTAGTTCCGATGATAAAAAATATCCTTTTGCTGCTGTGTCAAAACTGCCATCATCAAGCCTTCTTTCTGTGAAATATCCATAATTGCACTTGCATATTATTGATAAAGATTATATAATTTACCAGAAGTATATCACTTTTTCCCGCCGAACGCAAGAGCCCTGACGACGGGGAAGAAGTGAGGAAAGAGGTCATTATGAAACTGAATTACAAGCGGACGTTTTTCGTGGGACTTGCCTTCCTCTCCATCTGCGCCTTCTGGCAGATGTACGACGGCGTGGTTCCGCTGATTCTGACAAAGACCTTTCATCTGGATGAGACCTTTACCGGCGCGATCATGGCGGCGGACAATGTGCTCGCGCTGTTCCTGCTGCCCTTCTTCGGCAGTGTGTCCGACAGAACGCATACGAAGATCGGAAAGCGCATGCCCTTCATTCTCTTCGGCACGGGGTGTGCGGTGATCCTGATGAATATCCTGCCGCTTCTTGACAATTCCTATGCCGGAAGCGCAGCACCCTTCAAGCTCGTGTCCTTTGTCGTCGTGCTGGGACTCCTGCTTGTCGCCATGGGCATCTACCGTTCGCCTGCCGTCGCGCTGATGCCGGATGTCACGGCGAAACCGCTTCGTTCGAAGGCGAACGCCGTAATTAACCTGATGGGCGCGATCGGCGGCGTCATCTATCTGGGGCTTGCGGCTGTTCTCTATCCGACCTCGAAGACCGAAGCTCTTTCGCATGTCAATTACCAGCCGCTGTTCATGATCGTCTCCGCCATCATGTTCGTCGCGGTGGGCCTGCTGTTCATTCTTATTAAAGAGCCGAAGCTCGTCGCCGAGACGCAGGAGCTTGAAAAGCAGCATCCGGAATGGAACCTCGCGAAGAAAGACGAATCCGGCAACGAGGTGCTTCCCGCCCCGGTCAAAAAATCGCTCGCCTTCCTTCTCGCGTCCATCGCGCTCTGGTTCATTGCCTACAACGGCATTACGACCTGGTTCACAACCTACGTGGATCAGGTGATGGGAGAGGGCCTCGGCGGCGCCTCGACCTGCCTCCTTGTCGGCACGGTCGGCGCGGTGGTGTCCTACATCCCGATCGGACTTTTCGGCAATAAAATCGGGCGGAAGAAAATGATCATGACCGGCGTCTGCATCCTCGCGCTGTGCTTCTTCCTCGGCTCTTTACTTACCTGGAACGCCCATAAGATCACGATCCCGATGTACGTGCTCTTCGTCTTTGTCGGCTTTGCCTGGGCGCTCATCAACGTCAACTCCCTTCCGATGGTCGTCGAGATGTGCAAGGGCTCCGATATCGGCAAATTCACCGGCTACTATTATACGGCGTCGATGGCGGCGCAGGTCGTGACGCCGGTCATCGCGGGCTTCCTGATGAAGCATATCAGCTACCGGATTCTCTTCCCGTATTCGACCTTCTTCGCGGCGCTTGCCTTTGTCACCATGCTCTTCGTGAAGCACGGAGACGCGAAGGCGGAGACGAAGAAGGGGCTCGAGGCCTTTGAGGATATGGACGACTGAGAAAAGCACAAGATTTAGTGGCTTTTCGAAGAACCAAGCACATTTTTTGGCGCTTCGTACTTGCGCAAATCCGAAAAGGGTGTTATATTAAAGCTATCTATTTTTACAAAAGGGGGTTTCTCCGTTATGGCAGAACAGAAGAAGAAAACTTATCAGAAAGCCTCAGGCGAACAGGGTTCCAAGGCGGACGCCAAGCAGGCATATAAGAAGGCGGCGCCTTCGGGCTCCGCGGCCGGCTTCCGGGTCGGCGCGATCCTTTTATGGCTGGCGGCGATTGCCTTTGAGGTTCTCGCAATTCTCGTGATCAAGGGCGTGGTCGATCTGAAATTCGTTTCCCAGATCGTACAGCTCATCGCCTTCCTGGTACTGGATCTTGCATGCGTGATTATCGGCTCCCAGCTCTGGAAGAAAGCGAACCGCATCGATCCTGCCAGCAAGAAGAACAAAGTCAAATTCTGGCTCTGGAACAATATGGGCGTGATTGTGGCGGCCTTCGCCTTCATTCCCTTCGTGATCATCGCGCTGACCGACAAGAACGCCGACAAGAAGACCAAGACGATCGCAACGGTGGCGGCGATTGTGGCGCTCGCGATCGGAGTTGCGACCAGCATCGATTACAACCCGATTTCCGCGGAAGAAAAAGCGGCCGCGGAGGGAGAAATCGACGGAGATGTCTTCTGGACGCCTTTCGGCCATGTGTACCATGCTTATGATGATTGCCAGGCGCTGAACCAGTCCGATACCCTGACCTACGGCACCGTGACGGAGGCCATTGAGCACAACCGCACGCGTCTGTGCTCCTTCTGCGCAAAGCGGATGGAGAAGGAAGAGGGCGTAACGCTCGACGGCATCAAGACGGATAATATCGAAGTGGATGAAGAGGATCTCATTCCCGCGGCGGAATAAGATCCGGTGACAGGAGGATCTGATGGAAGCAAAGAATATTTTAACGGATGAGCTGATCGCCGAGATCGCGGAAAAAACCGGTCAGTCGAAGGCTGATACGAAGAAAGTGCTTGAAAAAGCGCTTCCGGATATGATTAAGAACGCGGAAAAGCAGACGGCCTCCGATGAGGGCGTGCAGCAGCTGACGGAAGCGGTGGAAGCCGACAAGGTGCCGGTGCGCGGCGGCCTTCTGAACGGCAATCTGCTGTCGCTCCTTCTCGGTGGAAACGCGGGGAACGCGGTGGACAATACGGCTTCTCAGTCGAATACCTCCTCCGGCGCGGCAGGCTCGATCCTGTCGGCAGCGGCTCCGATCGTTCTGAACCTGCTGCTGAATCAGGGCGGCAATTCGAATGCCGGCGGCCTTCTCGGGGCACTCGCAGGCGGCGGCTCCGCCTCTTCCGGCGGTTCGTCCGCGGGCGGCGGCATCCTGAACCTTCTCGGCGGCGACGGACTTTCCTCGGGAAATTCGGGCGGCGGCCTTCTTTCCGGCCTCTTCGGCGGAAAGGACGATGAGAAGGAGGAGGAGAAGGAAGAAGAAAAGCCGGCATCCTCGGGCGGCGGACTCATGGGACTCCTCGGAAACCTGATCAGCACGGACACCTCCGAGGAAAAAGAGGAGAAAGAAGAGAAGCCGAAGACTTCGAACAACAAGAAAAAACCGGCCTCTTCCTCGAATAAAAAGAAGAAACCGGCGTCTTCCAAGAAGTAAGTCGGACGCCCCGGAAAAACATCCCGGGAGCTTCGGAAAAAGGACGATTATTCGTCAAAAGTAATTTCAATGATATAGGTACTGCCCTCCAGCTTTTTGGCTGTGACAGTGCCTTTTTTGCTGCTGATGCGGGCGTTTAAGGGGATGTTGGCCGACATTGCGGCGGCGGGCTCCGCGGTATAATACCAGGCGCGGGGAAGACGTCCTTCGGTGATCTCCACCTCCTGCCCGATTTCCAGCACATTCCGCTCCATGGTAAACGGTTCCGTTCGCATACGCTCCCCTCCTTTGATCGTGACTGGGCTTATTATAACAAAGATGCACTAAAATGTCAAAAGACGCCGCGCTTCAGGACCGAGACCGAGCCTGTGAGGCGAAGGCTGCCCTCCGAGGCTTCAATCCGCAGGCTTCCCGCCGGTTCCCGGAGAGTCAGAGAGACAGGACGTGCGTCCCGCCGGGAAAGCCAGGCGCCGCAGGCCGCGGTGCCGCTCGCGCAGGAATTCTCCCAGAAAACGGTATCGGCGCCGGGCACATAGACAAGCGGGCGAAGAGAAGCGCTTTCCTCGTCAAAGAACATGAGCCCGAGGGCGCTTTCCCCTAAGAAGAGGCAGCGCTCCCTTAGAAGCGCTTCCGCCTCCGCGTCCGTGAGGCCGGAAAGAGCCGGTTTTTCAGCGATAATGTGCGAGATGCCTTCCATTCGGACAATCGGAAAGAATCCGTATCCCGGAAGCTCAATTTCTTCAATGGCAGCGGGCTCAGGCATATCTACCGTGCCCTGAAAGACGCCGCCCTCCTGCAGGCGGATTTCCACCGGCACGGGCGATGCGGCGCCGGAGACGCGGATCCGAAAATCCCCGGCCTCTTTTCCCCGGTTCAGGGCACATACGGCAGCCGCACACATCGCCGCGTTTCCGCAGAATTCGCCTCCCGCCATGCGAAGCGAAAGATCGCAGCCGCCGCCGGGAGAAAGGAAACCGACCTGCTCGGCGCTTTTTTCCTGTTCCATCAGCTTCAAAGCAAGGGACGGCTGCTCTTCCTCCGGCACCGGCGTTTCGACAAGGATCGTGATATTTCCGGTCGGATTCATCAGAAGATAGGAGATCATTGCTGGTAATTCCTTAAAAACTGCCGGGTCCGTTCCTGCTTCGGGTTTCCGAAGACTTCCTCCGGACCGCCTTCTTCAACGATCACGCCGCGGTCCATGAAGATCACGCGGTCACTGACGGCCCTTGCGAAGGGCATTTCGTGCGTGACGACGACCATCGTCATTTTCTCCTCGGCGAGGCTGCGGATGACTTTCAGGACTTCGCCCGTAAGCTCCGGATCGAGCGCGCTCGTCGGCTCGTCGAAGAAGAGAATCTCCGGCTTCAGCGCGAGGGCTCTCGCGATCGCGACGCGCTGCTGCTGGCCGCCGGACAGCTGGCCGGGATAGGCGTCGGCCTTGGTGTCAAGGTCCATCCGGCGAAGGAGCTGCATCGCTTCCTCCCGCACGGCTTCCTTCGGCCGCTTCTGGACGTGCACCGGCGCGTCCATCACGTTTTTCAGGACCGAATAGTGCGGGAAGAGATTGAACTGCTGGAAGACCAGTCCGAAGTACCGCTTGATTTCCTGCAGCTCGCTGTGGTGAACATAAACCGCCTTCCCTTCCGCGTTTGTCGTGACGGCCGGCCGGTCCATGTAGCGGATTTCGCCGGCGTCCACGGTCTCAAGGAAGGTGGCTGAGCGCAGCAGCGTGCTTTTTCCGGAGCCGCTCGGGCCGATGATGCTGACGACTTCGCCGCTGTCCACATTGAAGCTGATATCGCGCAGCACGTCAAGACCATCGAAGGATTTCTGTATGTGATTCATCTGCAGAATCATGGGAC
>CAMPAR010000032.1 GCA_946632055.1 uncultured Lachnospiraceae bacterium | reverse complement strand
AGGGATTCGAACCCTCGACCTCTCGGATGCGAACCGAACGCTCTCCCAACTGAGCTACGCCCCCATTTGCTTTTTCAAAGCTTTTATATTGTAATCCCTTTTTCCCGATTCGTCAAGTAGATTTTTTCGAAAAGCTGTGTTATGATAATAAAGGCCGCGGGAACGGATGATTTTCCTGCGGTACGAAAGACTGCGCGGGGGAGATTTTCAGAATGATACCGAGTCCCTTATTTGAAGATCCGGTTTACGGAGCGCCGACTGATCCGACGATTATCTGGAACCGGGAAGAGAAAAAATGGTGGCTTCTGTACACGCAGCGGCGGGTAACTTTTCAGCCGGTCGGATTTTCGGATGTACATGGAAGCGCGATTGGAGTTGCGAGCTCTGAGGACGGAAAGCGGTGGCTGTACCGAGGTACGCTTCCCGGCCTTGAGATTGAGCCGGGACACAATACCTTCTGGGCTCCGGAAGTATTGTATGCGGAAGGAAAGTACCACATGTTCGTGTCGTATATTACGGGGATTCCGACGGACTGGGATTACCCGAGGCATATTCTTCACTATACGGCGGACAATTTGTGGCACTGGAAATATGAGGGGGTGGTTCCGCTTTCGTCTGAGCGGGTGATCGATGCCTGTGTATTCCGGCTTCCGGACGGACAGTATAAAATGTGGTATAAGGATGAAGATCATGAGTCTCACAGCTATGCGGCGGTGAGCCCGGATCTTTATCATTGGACGGTTGTCGGCGATGAGGTTTCCTATAATCATCATGAAGGCCCGAATGTCTTTTCGTTCGGCGGAAAGAACTGGATGATTACGGATGAATGGGACGGTCTTGGCGTTTACGAGACGGAGGATTTCCGTCATTTCAGAAGGAACGGCGTGATCCTGAAGGAGCCGGGAAATCGTCCGCAGGATGCGCGGCTCGGGCATCATGCAGATGTTCTCGTGAGCGGGGGAAGAGCGTATATTTTCTACTTCTGCCATCCGGGCGACGGGCCGGAAAATACCGGTGCGGCCGCGTCTCAGGGCCGGGAGCGAGCGGTGGTTCAGGCCGCCGAACTGCAGGTCATTGACGGGAAGCTTGTCTGTGACAGAGATCTGGATACGGAACTTCTGCTGGTTCCGGAGGAGTAATATATGTTCTGTTCAAAATGCGGCGCGAAGGCGCCTGACAACGCGAGGTTCTGCATGTCCTGCGGAGCGAGCCTTTACGGGGCGCCGATTCTGCAGATCGTGAAGGACGCTGAAGGAAATGAGAAAATTGAAGTGATATCGGGGGCGGCCGGGATTCAGGAAACGAAGGAAGAAGAGAGCGTTCCCGTGCTTCATATGGGGCCGGCGCCGGACGAGACCTTTGTCTCTGAAGCAAAGCCGAAGGAATCCGCGGATCAGATGTTTCAGGATGCGGAAGCGCTGATGAAATTCGGGGATTTTACGCTTGCGGCAAACGGCTTCAGGAAAATGAGCGCGGCCTATCCCGAGGACTGGCGCGGCTGGTTCGGAGAACTCCGGGCGGATATCAGTCTGCATCTGGATAAAAACCGCTACGATATCAGCTATACCTATGCTTCGGCGGACGAGGCGGAGCTCATGAGAAAAGCGCTTGCGTGCCATCCGGATGTGTCGGATTATATCGCCTTTTTCGAAGGAATTCTGCCGGAATGGGAGACAAAGCCGCACATGTATCCCTTAAGGGAAAGCGGCGAGTTTGCGCATGATATCTGTGCGTATGCGCCGGATTTCGGGGAGCCGTCGCTCGACGACAGAAACACCGGAGCGCAGTCCATGATTCGGGCCTCGCGGCCGGAATCCCGGGAGTGCCTGATTTATGCGAAGAAAGGGCTGTATTATAATCCGGATTCCTTTATGTGCTGGTTTGTGAAGCAAAACGGACTGGCGGACCTGATCGGCATGCTGAATTCGCCGGCGCTGACACGGCGCGCGGAGGGTCTGAGGGCGCTTTTCCGGAACGGCTACCGGGAGGGGAAACTCATCGGACCGAATTACTGCGTCGATCCGGTGCTGGACGCGGAAGCGTACCGGATTCAGGAGGAGCACCGGGGCGATTTCAACGCGCTGATCCGTCTCCTGCGCGGATTCGGGGTCAGTGCCAAGTATTACCAGATGGCGAAACAGCTTCTGGTGGTGCTGCCGGGAGAGCGGGATGAACGAAGATTCAGCGTGCACGGGTATTCCGTGATCGGAAGAAGCGTGGAAGTTGTCGGGGAGACCGCCGAAGGAAGGGTGTACTGCCTCGTATTTGTATATCCGGAAGGAAAAGATCCGTCCCGCCTCCTGTAACGGAGAAGGGCGAAGAAAGAGGGCTTAGGATGGAAGAAAAGAAGGATTTTGAAGAAGTGGTAAAGGAAATGGAGCAGGTAGCGGCGAATGCGCCGAAGGAAGGCGAAAAGCCGGAGCCCCGGGAACTCAGTATGGAAGAGCTCGCGGCGCTCGACGAAGCCAGGCAGGAGGCCGCTGAAGCCGAAAAGAAGGCCGAGGAAGAGAAAAAACGCGCGGAGCGCGAGAAGAATCCGCACGGACTGATCCGCTCCACAGTCGCCGCGACGCCGGTGCCGGAGCTCGCGGCCGGAGAAGGCATGGCGGATTATCAGGATGAACTGGAGGCCTCGTTCCGCCAGATTCATGTGGGCGATGTGCTGACCGGGCGCGTGATTGATGTGAACGAGACCGGCGTATTGATGGATCTTGATTATTTCGCTCCCGGAAAAATTCCGGTGGAGGAAATGAGCGCCGATCCGCACTTTGACATTCTGAGCGCGGTCAAAATCGGGGATGAATTCCAGGGCACGGTGATCAAGCGGGACGACGGAAGCGGCAATATCCTTCTTTCCAGAAAACAGGCCGACGACGAGCTTTCCTGGGAAAAGCTGAAGAAAATGATGGAAGAGAAAACCGTCGTGGAAGGAAAAATCACCGAGGTTGTCAAGGCGGGAGCCATCCTGTATGTGGAGGGAATCCGGGGCTTCATTCCGGCTTCCAAGCTCGCGCTTGAGTATGTGGAGAATACGGAAGAATACCTGAACCGGACGGTGCGCGTGCAGGTGATCAGCGTGGAGGAGGATACGAAGCGTCTCGTCCTTTCCGCGAAGGAGCTGCTGCAGGAACAGGCGATTGAAGAGAAAAACCGTAAGATCAGCCGACTGGTGCCGGGAAATATCGTCGAGGGAACGGTGGAAACCCTGAAGGATTACGGCGCGTTTGTCGATATCGGAGACGGCATCAGCGGTCTTCTGCATATTTCGCAGATCCGCGAGGAGCGGGTGAAGAATATCCGGGCCGTGCTGAAGGAAGGCCAGAAGGTTCGCGCCGTGATCACGAAAGTCGATAACGGGAAGGTGAGCCTTTCCATGAAGGCGCTGATCGAACAGCTCGCGACGGAAAAGGCGGAGGAGGATCCTTCGGAATACAGCGATAATGCTGCCGCATCGACAAGTCTTGCGGATCTTCTGAAGGGGATCAAGCTATAAAATATCCGGACAGTGAAACGGCTCCCGAGAGATTCTGATAAACGAAGTCTCTCGGGAGCTCTTTTCTCCGTGCATTTTATCTCGCAAAAAGATGTTGTGTTTTCTGCAAAGATCGTGTATAATAAACTCTATCTATATTTTTTAAAAGCGAAAAGGAGTTGAAAACACCCACTCGATGGATGATGACAGTCGATTGCAACTGATTATTGTTGTACTGATGTTTATTGCGTCGGCGTATTTTGCGCTGACGGAGACCGCCATTTCCTCTGTGTCGAAGAACAAGATCAAGGTCTCGGCAGAACGCGGAGACGGGCGGGCCAAAAAAGCTCTCTATGTATTGGATCATTTCGATGATGCCATTACCACACTTCTGATCTGTACGAATATTGCGCATATCGTTGCGGCTTCCCTGATGACGGTCATTGTGACCCGGAAGTGGGGGCTCAGCGCCGTGACGCTCTCGACTTTTCTCGTGACGCTGGCCATGTTTTTCTTCGGAGAAATGCTGCCGAAGAGCATTGGGAAGAAGGCGAGTGAGAAAGCGAGTCTTTCGTGTTCCGGTTTTCTGACAGTTTTAATGAAAATCTTCTGGCCGTTCTCCAGGCTGCTTTCGGGGATCGGCAATCTGACTGCGCGCTCCATGAAGGGCGGGGAGGAATTCTCCGTGACCGAGGACGAGCTGTATGATATCATCGAGGATATGGCCGAGGAAGGCTCCATCGACGAGGAGCAGGGAGAGTTGATCTCTTCCGCGCTGCAGTTTGCGGACGTGGAGGTATCGAGCATTCTGACGCCGCGTGTGGACGTGGCGGCCGTCAATGTGAACGATTCGCCGGAAGAGATCCTGAAATTCATTCAGGAGCAGAATCACAGCCGGATTCTGGTCTATGAGAAGACGATTGACAACGTCATCGGTGTCCTGCAGATCAGAAAATTCCTGAAATCCTATATTAAAAACAAGAAAATCCCTGCGGTCCGGCCGCTTCTTGACGAGGTTTACTATGCCTACCAGAGCACCGGAATCGATGAGCTTCTGGACGAAATGACCCGGCGGAAGCTGAATATGGCTGTGGTGACGGATTCCTACGGCGGTACGCTCGGCGTTGTGACCGTGGAGGATATTCTGGAAGAGATCGTCGGAGAAATCTGGGATGAGGATGATATCATCCGGGATCCGATTGTTGAAATCACGAAAGACGTGTATCTGGTCAACGGAGATGAAACCGTTCAGGATACCTTTGATTATATCGAATTTGAAGTGCCTCAGGAGGAGGAAGACCAGGACCGATTTACGAATCTTCTGATGTCGGACTGGGTGTGCGAAAAACTCGGACGGATTCCCGCGAGAGGCGATTCGTTTGAATACCACAATCTGACGGTGCTTGTCAATGAAGTGGTGCATAACCGTATCCTCAAAATCCGTGTGGATGTAGAGAGAAAAGAAGAGGAGGCAAGCGCATGACGACGATCCTGATGGTGATTGCCGGAATCGTGCTCTGCATTGCGGCATCCGCTTTTTTCTCGGGTTCTGAGATGGCCCTGAGTTCCTGCAATACCGTGCGTCTGGAGAATGAAGAAAAGTCCGGAAGCCGGAAAGCCGGACGGGCGCTCCGCCTTTCCACGAATTATGACGACACCCTTTCCGCTATCCTTGTCGGCAATAATCTGGTCAATACGGCGGCTTCCGCTCTGACAACCGTCCTGATCATCCTTTTGACAGGCGCGGATAAGCTGAACTGGCTCGGAACGCTCGTTGTGACGATCCTCGTCATCGTATTCGGCGAGACCATTCCGAAAATTGTCTGCAAGAAATATTCGAACCGGTTCTCCGTCTCGGTTTCCGGCGTGATCCAGTTCCTGATTTACCTCTTCAAGCCCCTGAACCTGATCGTGGTCGGTCTTGTGAACCTGCTGACGAAGGGCATTCGGGAGGAAGAGGAGAACGATCAGGAAGAATCCCAGATGGAGCTGCAGTCCCTGATTGAGACAGCGGAAGATGAGGGCGTGCTGGATTCTGACCGCTCGGAGCTTCTGTCCGCCGCGATTGACTTTTCCGATATTTCGGCGGAAGAGGTTATGACGGCGCGTGTAGACATGGAAGCCCTGAATATCGATGATGACCCGGAAGAAATCCTGGAGACGGTTCTTTCGTCTTCTCACAGCAGACTGCCGGTTTATGAGGACAGCATTGATAATATCATCGGCGTGATTCATCTGAATCACCTGCTGAAATCGCTGACCTCGCCGGAAAAGACGGACATCCGGAGCCTGATGATGCCCGCCTGCTTTGTCTACCGTACGATGAAGCTGCCGCAGTGTCTGGATAATATGAAAGCGGCGCGCCAGCATCTGGCGATCGTCACGGATGAGTACAGCGGAACGCTCGGCGTGATCTCCATGGAGGATATTCTGGAGGAGATCGTCGGCGATATCTGGGACGAAACCGATACGGTGGAGCAGGAAGTCGTCCGGACCGGAGAGAATGATTTCACGGTGGACGGCGATATGAATATCGATGATTTCTGCGAGCTTCTGGGCATTTCCGAAGAGGCCTTTGAGTACGAAAGCAACACGGCCGGCGGTTTTATGATCGAGTTCCTCGGAGATTTCCCGAAGACCGGCGATGCGATTGAATTTGAAGGATACCGGATTGAAGTCATGGAAATGGACGAACGGCGCGTGGAAAAACTGCATATTACCAAGCTGAACGAAGACGAAGACGCTTCGGAGGAATGACGCTGCGGGCGTGAGGGTCCATCGGATTCTCACGCCCGTTTTATAAGCCGGCAGCTTGGCCGGAGATCCAAACCGGAAAGGAAACGGACAGACTCTTTTCATGGGCAGAAACTATATTATCGGCATCCAGGCCAACGTGGATGCCGGAATGACCACTTTAACCGAACAGCTTCTCTATTACACGAACAGTATCCGAAAAAGCGGCAGCGTGGACGAGGGAACGACGACGAGCGATTTCCTCGAGGTGGAACGGCGGCGGGGAATTTCGGTCCGGACTTCGGTCGTAGAGCTGAAGTACGAGGGGGATACCATCCGCATTCTGGATACTCCGGGGCATCTGGATTTTTCCGGAGAGGTTCTGCGTTCCCTGTACGCTCTGGACGGCGCGGTGCTTCTCGTGTCGGCCTCGGACGGCGCCGAAGGGCGGACGGAAACGCTGTATCACGCGCTTTGCACCCTCGGGATTCCGCTCGTTGTCTGCGTCAATAAGACCGATCTTCCCGGCTTTTCCAGAGAAGACAGCCTGAAGGACGCCGGAGAGGAACTGATGGAACCCTGGATGCAGATCCGGCTTTCAGCGCCGGAGGAGCTTCTCGGGCGGATCAGCATGCATCTCATGGATTACCGTCCGGTGCCGGAGGGCATTCACGAAACCTTTCCGCGAAGAGGCGTGGATCCTCTGGACCGGGCAAAATGGATTCTTGCGTGCAGGAGCGCGCTTGGCAGTGAACTGACAGGACGGGAATAGGAGGTATACGGGAAATGAAAAGAAGAAAAATCACGGCTGGGATCCTGGCCTTTCTGATGGCTTTCCTTCTGACGGGCTGCAGGTTCGGGAACCTGGCGGAATCGCTGAGAGAACAGATGTCGCAGGCGGTTTCGGAAGCGGCGGAAGAACTAACGAGCGCGGCTTCCGAAGCTTCGGAGAAGATCTCCGAAGCGGTTTCAGAGGTTTCCGAGAATGTCTCGGAGGAGATTTCCGAGGCTTCGGAGGCGCTGGAAAGCCTCACGGAGAAGGAGGAGAGCAGTCCGGAAACGCCGACAGAGGAAGCTCAGAGCTCCGATTCATCGGAAGAAACGGAAGAGACGACGGAAGAGGAGCCGGAATCCGAAACGCCGGAACCGGAAACGGAAACAGCCCCCGAGCTGATCGGAATTTACCGGTATCAGACATCTTCCTACAACTCTGTGAATGAGGGCACTTACCGGATGCTCTCAACGATGAACATGCATGAATTCAGCCTGTCGGATGACTGTATGGAGGCATATCCGGAGCTCCTTGAGGCGCTTGAGGAGAAGAGACTGGAGAACAGCCGCGAATTTGACAGTCTGCACGAGGACCTGCTGGATGCCGCGAAGAAGAGCGAAGACGCTTCTTCCAGTTATGAGAAAGCGGCGGAGCTGATGCGGGCCGACAGCAGTATTTTCAGTGCCGGCTTTCGGGATGAATACTATTACGCCGGTTCCGTCAGGCCTTGGCAGTATTCGTCCGTCCTGAATCTGGACACGGAGACGGGAAAGGAACTGCAGCTTTCGGATGTTGTTCAGGATATTCCTGCTTTTCTGGCGGCCCTGAAGGAAGCAATGCAGGAACATCTTTCCGCCATCCCCGAGGTTTCAGAGGACCTGATCGACGAAGCGGAGTATTTCTTTGAGGATACGGAGCCGGAGCGCCTCCTGTGGACGGTCGGTTATGACAGAATCCGTGTGTATTTTGACGGCGGCGATATTCTTCCTCAGGTCTTCGGAAGAATTGTGCTGGATGTTCTGTTCAGTGAGAACAGGGAAATCTTCACCGAAAAGGCTCTGAAGGTTCCGGATCGGTACATGGTAACGATTCCGGAGGACGAGGAGGTCCTGCTTTCTGACGGAAGAAAGCTTCGGATTCATGCGCTTCGGGAAGAGGACGCTTATTATATCAGCGGCTTTGAAGTGGCGATTGACGGGGCTTCCGTAACGCTTGAGGAAGGCGGCATCGGCATTGATAAGATCTGTCTTATGCACAGGGATGGCTTCCCGGACTATCTCTATGTCAATTCGTATTTTGAAAACGGATACGGGGACACCTATGTATTCGATCTTTCCGGTGACGAAGCCGTGTACTGCGGCGAATACCCGGAAAACATCGGCGGATATGTATCCTATGACAGCGAGTATACGGATGAATTCAGCAAGGGATTAACCCTCAGTGAGGAGGCAACGGATCCGCTCAGCTTTGGCATGGGAAGCCCCATGCACGTCATGAGCAGCTACGGCGCTTACCGTTACTATAAGGTCGGGGAGGACGGACTGCCGGTTCCTCTCGGGGAATGGTATGAGATGCTGCATTTCTGGACGCTTACCCTGAAGCAGCCGCTGACCGTTTCTGTTTTTGACGAAGCGACTGAAAGTACTGCCGGCGAATATGAGCTGAACACGGGAGATGAGATCACGCTTTACCGCACGAACGGCGACAGAAAGGTGCTGGCCTTTGCGGCGGACGGCACGCTTCTTCTCATCGAACTTGATGAATCGGAAAGCGGATGGGGCCACAAGATTGACGGAACGGATATCGACGATCTTTTTGACGGAATGCAGTATGCGGGCTGAGACCGCCCTGTAAAAGATAAGAGCCCTCTTTTCGGGGATCCTGTTACGGACCTTCGAAAGGAGAGCTCTTTTTTTTGCACAGGGCCGCGTAAGGAAAATTCCGGCTTTGCCGGACGCGGCCCGCGCGGCGAGCAGGGTGCGATAAATCTTCCCTACTCGATTAAATCAGTCTGCAGATCAGATTCATGAGGAGCGCTGCGATCCACGCGATCGCGCACTGCCATGCGACGACGCCGATGGCCCAGGCATGGCCCATTTCCCTGCGGATGGCGGCGATGGCGGCGACGCAGGGCGTGTACAGGAGCGAGAAGACCAGAAGACACAGGGCCTGCCCCGTACCGAGCGCGTTCTGCACGCCGCCGGCGAAAAGCATCTCCATCGTGGAGACGACGCTTTCCTTGGCAATGAAGCCGGTGATCAGCGAGGTGGCAATCCGCCAGTCTCCGAGGCCGACGGGCTTCAGGACCGGGGCAATCCAGCCGGATAATACGGCGAGGATGCTGGCGTGCGGGTCGTCCGTCAGGTTGAAGCGCAGATCGAAGGTGCGCAGGAACCAGACGGCGATCGTAGCGATCAGGATGATTGTGAAAGCCCGGTGAAGGAAGTCCTTGGCCTTCTCCCACATGAGGCGCAGCACGTTTTTGACGCCCGGAAGCCGGTAATTCGGAAGCTCCATGACAAAGGGAACCGCTTCGCCCTTGAACAGGGTCTTCCGGTACAGAAGCGCCGCCAGGATGCCGAACAGAATGCCGAGCACATAGAGGCCGATCATGACGAGCCAGCCGATTTTCGGAAAAAAGGCGGCCGCAAAGAAGCCGTAGATCGGCACCTTGGCCGAACAGCTCATGAAGGGCGAAAGGAGGATCGTCATGCGGCGGTCCCGGTCGGAAGGCAGGGTCCGCGTCGCCATGACGGAAGGAACCGTGCAGCCGAAGCCGATTAGCATCGGGACGATGCTCCGGCCCGACAGGCCGATTTTCCGGAGCAGCTTATCCATGACAAAGGCGACCCGCGCGACATATCCGCTGTCCTCGAGAAGGGAGAGGAACAGGAACAGGGTGACGATGATCGGGAGGAAGCTTAAAACGGAGCCGACGCCTTCGAAAATCCCTTCGATGATCAGACTATGCAGCGCGGAGTTGACATTCGCCGCACTCAGCGCGCGGTCCGTGAGGCCTGCGAGAGCATCGATTCCCATCTGCAGCAGATCCTGCAGGAAGGGGCCGATCACGAAGAAAGTCAGGAAAAACACGAGCCCCATGATGAGGATGAAGGCCGGGACGGCCGTGAATTTCCCCGTCAGGATCCGGTCGATTTTCTCGCTGCGGACGCGCTCTTTCGAGACCTGCGGTTTCCGGACCGTGCGGCTGCAGACATCGTCGATAAAGGAGAAGCGCATGTCCGCGATGGCGGCGCTGCGGTCAAGGCCGCGTTCCTTTTCCATCTGGAGGATGATGTGCTCGAGCATTTCCTGTTCGTTGTCGTCGAGCTTCAGCTGCTCCAGAATCAGGTGATCTCCCTCGGCAAGTTTCGACGCGGCAAAGCGCACCGGCAGTCCGGCGTCTTCGGCGTGGTCCGAGATCAGATGCGAGATTCCGTGCAGTGCGCGGTGGACGGCGCCTCCGTGATCGCTCTCGTCACAGAAATCCTGCCGGAGCGGCCGCTCCTGATATTTGGCGATATGAATCGCGTGCCGGACAAGCTCGTCAACGCCTTCGTTTTTGGCGGCGGAAATGGCGACGACCGGGACGCCGAGCGCGTGTTCCAGTTCATTGATATCGATGGTGCCGCCGTTGCCGGTCACTTCGTCCATCATATTGAGGGCGACGACCATCGGGACATTCATTTCAAGAAGCTGCATGGTCAGATACAGGTTCCGCTCGATATTGGTCGCATCGACGATATTGATGATCGCGCGGGGCTTCTCCTGTACGACGAAGTCCCGGGAGACCAGCTCCTCGCTGGAGTAGGGCGACATGGAATAAATGCCCGGAAGATCCGTGATTAAAGTGTCCGGGAAGCCCTTGATTTTCCCGTCTTTCCGGTCCACGGTCACGCCGGGGAAATTGCCGACGTGCTGGTTGGAGCCGGTGAGCTGGTTGAACAGGGTGGTTTTTCCGCTGTTCTGGTTTCCGACCAGGGCGAAGGTGAGGACCGTGCCCTCCGGCAGCGGATCGCCGGAGCCCTTCGGATGATACTTTCCGCCTTCTCCGAGACCCGGATGGGCTTTCCGGCTGCGGAGGTGAAATTCGACGGGATCAGCGCCGGGCTTTGAGGACTTCTTTTCAGAAAGCACCTCCACCTCGATTTTCTCGGCATCGGCAAGCCGCAGCGTGAGTTTGTAGCCGTGGATCAAGAGCTCGACGGGATCGCCGAGCGGTGCGAATTTAACGACCTCGACCTCTGTTCCAGCGATCACGCCCATGTCCAGAAAGTGCTGCCGAAGCGCGCCTTCACCGCCGACTGTACGGATGATGGCCCGTTCGCCGGCGGTCAGTGTATTTAATGTTGCCATGAAAAAATCTCTCCTGAATCAGTTCCGGCCCTATTTAAGGGAGCGGAACTATTTACTCTCCAGCAAAAGAGTTTAGCCGTCCGGAGGGAAAAAGTCAAGGAAAAGACGGATTTTGAGCGAAATTTGAGCGAAATTATCCGGTTTTTCCGCGGGGAGAGGGGCAGAATGAAATCAGAGATTGCATTCAGAAGAAAGTGATGATAAACTGTTGTCATGAAACCGAAATAAGGAGGACCATGATGGAGAAATATCTGATTGTTGTCGATATGCAGACGGATTTTGTGGACGGCAGTCTCGGAACGCGGGAAGCAGAGGCCATTGTTCCCAAAGTGTATGAGAAAATCCGGAAATTCGACGGGAAGATCATTTTTACGCAGGATACGCATTTTTCGGATTATCTTTCCACGCAGGAGGGAAGCTTCCTTCCGGTCGAGCACTGCATCCGGGGAAGCGAAGGACACGCGATAATTCCGGAGCTTCGGGATCTTACAAAAGGCGCGTTGGTCTTTGAAAAAATGACCTTCGGCTCCACGGCGCTCGCGGCGTATCTCAAGGAGCGGGAGAGTAAGATCGGGAGCATTGAACTCATCGGCCTCTGCACGGACATCTGCGTTGTATCGAACGCCCTGCTTCTGAAGGCGTACATGCCCGAAATGCCGATTCTGGTGGATGCTTCCTGCTGTGCCGGCGTAACGCCCGAAAAGCATGAGGCGGCACTGGAAACGATGAGAAGCTGCCAGATCCGCGTGATCTGACAGAGAACGGGCTTTGAACCGGGAAAGGACGGGGAAACGGATGCATACGGATATTTTTGAAAGAAGAAATCTGTCCATGATGATGGACCTTTATGAGCTGACGATGGCGCAGGGCTATTTCCTGCAGGAGGACAATGCGAGAAAAGTGGCCTTTGACGTCTTCTACCGCAGGAATCCGGACGGCGGAGGCTTTGCGATCTTCGCCGGCCTGGAGCAGATTCTCCAGTATCTGACGGGGCTGCACTTTGAGGAACGGGATATTGAGTATCTGCGTTCCCTGAAGCTGTTCGGCGAGGATTTTCTCTCGTATCTTCAGAACTTCAGGTTCACGGGCGACGTCTATGCCTTCCCGGAAGGGACGATCATGTACCCGAATGAGCCGGTGATCACGGTGGTGGCGGATCTCGTGCAGGCGCAGATCGTGGAGACCGAGATCCTTGCGCAGGTCAATCATCAGTCGCTGATCGCGACCAAGGCTTCCCGGATCGTGCACGCGGCGAAGGGCCGCGCGGTTTCCGACTTCGGCGCACGAAGGGCGCACAACAACGACGCCGCGATCTACGGAGCGCGGGCCTGCTACATCGGCGGCGTGAACGGAACGGCCACCGTTTCCGCCGGAGAATACTTCGGGATTCCGGTCGGCGGAACCATGGCGCACAGCTGGGTGATGTTCTACAAGGATGAACTCACGGCCTTCCGCACCTTTGCCGAAATCTATCCGGACAACTGCATCCTTCTCGTGGACACCTACAATGTCCTGAAGTCCGGCGTGCCGAACGCGATTACCGTATTTCAGGAGATGAAGGCGGCCGGCATTGAGTCCAAAAATTACGGCATACGGCTGGATTCCGGGGATCTTGCCTACCTCTCGATCGAGGCGCGGAAGATGCTCGACGAGGCCGGATTCCCGGACGCGAAGATCGTCGTCAGCAATTCGCTTGACGAGTTCACGATCCGCTCGCTTCTGCATCAGGGCGCGAAAATCGATTCCTTCGGAATCGGCGAGCGCATGATCACCGCGCGTTCCGAGCCGGTATTCGGCGCGGTTTACAAGCTCTCCGCCGTGGAAGAGGACGGCGTGATGCAGCCTCGGATTAAAATTTCCGAGAATATCGAGAAGGTCACGAACCCCGGACTCAAGGAAGTGTACCGCGCCTATGACGTGAACGGTCACAGCGTGGCGGATGTGATCGCGAAGAAGGGCGAAGACATTCAGGCGGCAGAGTACCTGATCGATCCGGAAAAGATCTGGAAGAAATACGATACGGCGCAGTTCAGCTTCCGGAAGCTTCAGGAAAAACAGCTGGAGAACGGAAAGAGGACCCATGAGGCGGAACCGCTGAAGGCCGTCCGGGAGCGGGTGCAGAAGCAGCTTGCCGAGGAAGTCTGGGAAGAAGAGAAGCGTTTTGAGAATCCGCACGGGCATTATCTTGACATGACGCCGGATTATTACGAGATGAAGATGAAGCTTCTCGCGGAAGAAGGCCGCTGACAGGAAGAAAACCATGATCGGACGATCAGAAGGAGGCAGTCCATGTTTCTGCAGAATGCGGAAAAAATCAGAGATGAGCTCGCGGAGGAAATCCGCCGGTTCTGCGCCCGGGCAGGTGTGAAAAAAATCGTGCTCGGCATCTCCGGCGGGAAGGACAGCTCTGTGGCGGCGGCGCTTTCGGCGCGCGCGATCGGTGCGGACAATGTGTACGGAATCATGCTTCCGGACGGAACCCAGAAGGATATAGGGGACTCGAGAAAAATCTGCGAATCCCTGAAAATCAAGGCTTTTACCGTGAATATCGGCGCGATGCACGAGGCGCTTCTTTCGGCGGTACAGGAGGGCTTTTCAGAGGAGGAAAACGACGGTCCGGCCGTCGGGACACAGTCCGAGCGGGAGAGCAATATCAACGTCGGTCCGCGTCTCAGAATGACGACGCTCCGGTATATCGCGCAGTCCCTCGGCGCCTTCCTCTGCGGAACCGGGAATCTGTCCGAATCCTACGTGGGCTACTGCACGAAAGACGGAGATACCAGCTGCGACTTCAATCCGCTTGGAAGGCTGACCAGCAAGGAAGTGGTGGAGATCGGGCTTACGATGCCGGAGCTCCCGCAGGAGCTTGTCCGGAAGGCGCCGGCGGACGGTCTGTCGGGGCATACGGATGAAGAGCGGCTCGGCGTTACCTATCAGCAGATTCACGATTATATCCGGCACGGAAGCTCGGGCGAGGCCGGGGCGGATGAAATCATCCGGAAAAAACACCGCGCTTCGGCACATAAACGCGCGCTTCCGACCGTGCTGGCGTCGGAAACCTTCCTTCAGGAAGGGCATGAAGTCCATGAGAACTGAAGGAAGAGAGCACCGGAAGACATCGGGCGCGGAAAAGAACAGGAGAGCCGTACATCCCCGGAAAATCGGCGTTTTCGGCGGCTCCTTCAATCCGATTCACAACGGACATCTGGAGATCGCGAAAATCGCGCTGAAAGCATGCGGCCTCTCGGAGGTCTGGTTCATTCCGGCGGGAGATCCGTATATGAAGAGTTCCGTGGACATCCTGCCGGGGAAAAAGCGTTTTGAACTGACGGAACGGGCGATTTCCGGTTTCCCGGCTTTCCGTGCGGATCCCGTTGAAATCCGGCGGAAGGGTCCGAGCTATACCGTGGATACGCTGGAGGAGCTCGGGAAGGCGCATCCGGACTGCCGCTTCTTTCTCATCGTCGGAGAGGACGCTTTCCGGCAGATGCCCCTGTGGAAGGAACCGGAGAAGATCCTACAATACGCGGAAATCATCGTGGCCGGCCGAAGAAGCGGCAAAGACGTGCCGGAATACGACACGGCCCTGCTGCCGATTCCGCCCGGGCGGCTGCACCGGATCGAGGCGGATATCCGGATTTCCTCGACGGAGATCCGCAGGAGGATCGCGGAAGGAAGCCCGATCAGCGGGATGGTTCCTGCGGCGATCGAAGAGGAAACAGAGAATGTGTACCGGGAGTTTTTTGCCGGAACAGGAAAACAGGCTCCCTGAAAAAGGAGCCTGTTTTCTATCGGTGTATCTGACGGAAGATTATTCCGCAGCTTTCAGACGCTTACGGATTGTGTCAAGGGTTTCACTCATGGCTTTCTTGAGATCCGGATCCTGTTCCTTGATGAAATCATTGCTGATCTGGGTGACAGAGTAGGTACCGCCGCAGTTCGCAAGAGCCTTGATGGCTGCAATCTTCGTCTCTTTGTTATTGCCCTGGCAAAGGCCGGTTAAAGCGTTGATCGCATCCTCGCCGCCGCATTTTCCAAGTGCCGCGATGGCATCCTTTACCACTTCAGGATCCTTATTGGTAAGGAATTTGATAATCTTGGCACCTTTGCCCTTTGCTGCTAACTTTTCAAGTTTCTCAAGTTTTGCACTCATGTGTTTTCTCTCCTTCTCTTGCGGCCTGCGTCATCAGACAGCGGGTCAAATATTTTAACGGATTTACCATATACAGGTAAACAACTGTATAAATTATAGTGCGTCTGCACAGGAATGTCAAGGCGGAGCGAAGCGAAAACTGTGAAATTTGCATGATGTTATGGAAGGCCTGAGCCCGGCGGAAGGCTTCGGGGGTTCCTTCGTTCCCGGGAAAAAGAAAACCGCAGGATGAATACCTGCGGCTTCTCTTGAATGCGGAGAGGAAGGGATTCGAACCCTCGAGCCAGAAACCCCGGCTACTGCATTTCGAGTGCAGCTCGTTATGACCTCTTCGATACCTCTCCAAGCCCTGTTATTTTAATACGAAAAGCGGAAACTGTCAAGTAAAAGAGAAAGAGATCGTGATCTTCCATGAGAAAGCGGCCAAAGACCGGAGCGTTTTCGGAGAAAATTGCCAAATAGCAGTTGCAAATCGGGGGCGCTTTAGGTATGATTACAGGGAAGGCCGAAGAACAGATTACGGTCAGGGAAATATTTTTATCCTGAAAAGTCCCCGTCAGCGGTGACGGCGGTCCCTTCCGGTTGCAATATACCAGGCATCCTTCGCGCGGTACATTTCCCGGTCGGCTTCCTTGATCAGCTTTTCACAGCTGATGCCGGGGAAGTCCGAAGCGGCCGCATAGCCCGCGGCCAGATTGATCTCGGCCGGATGCCGGTCGGTTTCTTCTTTCAGAAGCCGGATCGTCTCATCCGCCTGCACTTTCGGCATATGGGAAAGGATCACGAATTCGTCGCCGCCGGTCCGGAAGATGCGGCTGTTTTCCTGAAAGACATTGGAAAGACAGAACGCGGCATTTCGGATCAGTTCATCACCGGCTTCGTGCCCCTGCTTGTCGTTGACGGCCTTCAGGTCGTTGATATCAACCGCGAAGGCGACGAGATCCTGCGGAAGCGCGCCGGGGGCGCTGTAATCCCTCAGCGCCTGCGAATAGGCGTGGCGGCTCAGCATACCGGTCAGGGCGTCCGTCGAAATCGTGATCTGCTGCTCGAGCACCTGCTCATCGACGCGCTGCTGGGAAAACTCCGTATAGTGAATGAACATCATGGCAGCGGTAATGGTGAGAGAAATATAGGCGGTCCGGACTGATCCGCCGATCACCTCCTGCATGCCGGCGCCGACGAGCAGGAAGCCGATGATCGCATAGAGGGATAAGCGGTTCTGCTTGCGGAAGGACTTTCCGTACAGCAGAAACTGAACGATAATCAGTACGATTACAATGATATAGAAAATGATATAGATGAAATAGAGCGGTCCGTGGACATACTGGTTGTGGCTGTCAATGATAATCATCCATCCGGTAAAGGCGGAAATCATCTGGAAGAGGGCGTTGACCGCGAGAACGCCGAGGAGGATTTTGTTCCAGCGGTTTTTCAGCTTCATCTGGCCGACCAGCGTACCGCCCGCCGCAGGCGTCAGGATATAGTCGGCGCATTTGACCAGCTTCAGCACCCAGTGCGGGACGCTTTCATTGCCGCTGATCATGAGGCCGGCCCATTCGGCGAGAGCCGACACGCCGATGATGAGGTAGGTCAGATAAAATAGACGCTTGTCTTTCCGGCTGATCCGGTCGTTTTCATGTACGAGGACGCACAGAATCCCCAGAGAAAGCCAGGACAAAATGATGATTGAGGAATAATAGCTTGACATTTAACGATCCTCCAGTCATCTGTGAAACAAAACGACAGCTCTGTTTAGCATAAGTATGCATGAAAAAAGAGGAAAATGCAAGCTGATTTTCGTATTTATTGAAAGAAAAATGAACCTTGAAACGGCATGGCCGTTATGAAAAACTACTCACAAAAGGAGGATTTTTGGTATGTTTCAACAGACACCCCCGATGGGATGGAACTCCTGGAACACCTTCGGAGCGGACATTAGTGAAGAACTGGTTCTGACGATGGCGGATGCCATGGTGGAAAAAGGCTATCTTGCGAAGGGCTACAATTATCTCGTGATTGATGACTGTTGGTCGCTGCATGAACGCGACAAGGACGGACGCCTGCAGGCGGATCCGGAGAAATTCCCGCACGGCATGAAATATGTGGCGGACTACATTCATAAAAAAGGTCTGAAATTCGGCATGTATTCCTGCTCGGGGACGGAGACCTGCGCCGGTTATCCCGCAAGCTTTGACCATGAGTATATCGATGCCGAAACCTTTGCTTCCTGGGATGTGGACTTCCTGAAATACGATTACTGCTACCGCCCGATGACTGTTCCGGGCAGGATCCTGTATCATCGTATGGGAAACGCCCTGGCAAACTGCGGCAGGGAAATTCTGCTTTCCGCCTGCTCCTGGGGCGCGGATGAAACCGGGAAATGGATCAAGGAAACCGGCGCTTCGATGTGGCGCTCCACGGGAGACATTTTCGATTCCTGGGAGTCGATCAAGAAGCTGACCTATCAGCAGCTGGAGCTTCTTCCCTATGCGGGCGTCGGATGCTTCAATGACATGGACATGCTGGTCGTCGGCATGCACGGGAAGGGCAACGTCGGTCTCGGCGGCTGCACCTCGCAGCAGTACCGCACGCATTACTCGATCTGGGCCTTCATGGGCTCGCCCCTGATGATTGGCTGCGATATCCGCACGATGTCGGACGAAGACCGGGAAACCCTGCAAAACGAAGAGCTCATTGCCATCAATCAGGACATCGCCTGCCGTCAGCCGGCCACGCTTTCCTCCTACGGCGGATGGAAGCCGGATGACCTCCTGATTCTTTTCCGGCCGCTTTCGGACGGAGACCTTGCGATCGGCATGTTTAATATGGCCGATGAAGAGCGGGGCATGGGCTTCGTGATCGATGAAATGGGCATTCCGGTAAGCTCCGGGAAGACGCTTCTTCTGCATGACGTCTGGTCCGGGAAAGATACGCTCGTAAAGAACGAAACCTACACGGAAAAGGTGGAGGCCTTCGGATGCCGCGTCTTCCGGGCAAAGATCGTGAATAAATGATGGAAACCGGGACGCGCTGCCTGAAATGCCAAAGAGCGCTGAAACCGGTGGAGATCGGCGCTACGAAGAAGTTTATCAACCGCGGGGCGAAGGAGTATTACTGCCTGAGCTGTCTTGCGGATGAATTTCATGTGTCGGAGGAACTGCTGCTTCAGAAGATTGAATATTTCAAAAAGCAGGGCTGCACGCTCTTCTGACAGGAAGAAGGAGGAAAAATTACAATGCTTGAATATCGCTATGACACCCAGCTTCTCATTGAGGGGCATGACCTTGACGAGGATGTGATCGGAGATTATTTTACGGAAAACTTCAAAGGCGACTGCCTTCTCGCGGTCGGCGATGAGGACCTGATCAAGATTCATTTCCATACGAACGAGCCCTGGAAGGTGCTGGAATACTGCTCCTCCCTTGGTGAGATCTACGATATCGTGGTGGAGGACATGGACCGCCAGTCGAGAGGACTGCAGGGCTGAGATTAACAGATGACAGGGGCCGTCCGATCAGGACGGCCTGTCTCCGGAAGAGAGTCCGGTGACTGATCAGGCAGAAAGAATGTTGCTGAAGAGAGGGAGACGGAATTGAAATTGCTGCTGAAGCTGAGCCGCGAGGCTATACGATACAAAGGATTGTATATATTTGCCATACTGGCGACGCTGGGGCTCACGCTCGTGAACCTGGCGGCGCCGCGTGCGCTTTCCCGGATGACCGGAATCGTCAGCGCGGGCGTCGATGAAGAGGGCCTCCGGAAAATCGGCATGCTCGTTGTGGTCCTGATCGGACTGTACCTTCTTCGGATCGTTTTTCGCTTCATGAGCAACTACCTGGCGCATAAGGCGGCCTGGTATCTCGTGGGAGACCTGCGGACCAAAGTGTATGACAAGCTGGAGCGCATGCACCTCGGCTTTTTCCATGACAAGCAGACCGGCGACCTGATGAGCCGCGTGGTCAACGATACTCGGGATTTTGAGCTGCTGTATGCCCACATGATTCCGGAAACGATTACGAACGTCGTGACCTTTATCGGCGTGTTTGCCGTGCTTCTTCTGATCAACTGGAAGCTCGCGCTGATCACCTGCGCCCCGATTCCGCTGATCCTTATCTCCGGCATCATTTTCGCGAAAAAGGTCCGTCCCTTTTTCCGGATCTCGCAGAAGAAGATGGGCGAGCTCTCGGGAAAGCTGCAGGACAATCTTTCCGGCGTGCACGAGATCCAGTCCTTCGGGCGGGAAGAGTATGAAACGGGCCGGGTGGATGAGAAGAATTTCGAGCACGTCCGCGCGATGCTGCAGGCGCTGAAAATCAGCGCGGTGTTCCATCCCTCGGTTGAATTCATCAGCTCGCTCGGAACGATCCTCGTGGTCGGATTCGGCGGCTTTCTGGCTTATCGCGGCGGGCTCTCGGTGGAGGACATCGTGGCCTTCCTCCTGTATCTGTCGCTGTTCTACCAGCCGATTACGGGGCTTGCGAACCTCGTGGAGAGCATGCAGCAGTCCCTCGCCGGCGCGGAGCGCGTAATGACGATTCTGGACGCGCCGTATGAAATCAAGGATAAGCCCGGCGCGAAGGACCTGAAGGACGTGCAGGGCGGCATCGAATTTGACCATGTCAGCTTCTCCTATGAAGAAGGCGCACCGGTTCTCGAGGATGTTTCCTTTTGCTGCGAACCCGGCAAAATGCTGGCGCTTGTAGGCCCGACGGGCGTCGGGAAGACGACGCTGACGCAGCTGATTTCCCGCTTCTATGAACCGACGGGCGGAAGAATCCTGGTGGACGGAAAAGACATTCAGGACGTGACCATTGAAAGCCTCCGGAAGAATATCTCGCCGGTGCTGCAGGATACCTTCCTCTTCAATGGCACGATTGCGGAGAACATCGGATATGCCCGGCCGGATGCCACGATGGAGGAGATTATGGAAGCCGCAAAGGCGGCGAATATCCATGAGGACATCCTGGCGATGGCAGACGGCTATGATACCGAGGTCGGAGAGCGGGGACTTCGTCTCTCCGGCGGTCAGAAGCAGCGCGTTGCGATTGCGAGAGCCATTCTGAGACGTTCGCCGATCATTATTCTGGATGAAGCCACGGCCTCCGTCGATGTGGAGACGGAACAGCAGATCCAGAAAGCGATTGCGGGGATTGCAGGGAAGCGGACAATTATCGCCATCGCGCACCGTTTGTCCACGATCCGGAATGCCGACCGGATCCTGGTGATCGAGAACGGCCGGGTAACGGAAAGCGGGACGCATGACGAGCTTGTGAAGCTCGGCGGATCCTATGCCCGGATGAATGAAATCCAGTCGGCGGCCGCGACGGCCGGCGGCGTGGTCTGAGGGATAAAAGAGGTGCGATATGCAGTATTATCAGATCAGGGAACACCTGACGCCGGGAACGGAGAAAGACATCCTGGACCGCTCAAGCCAGTATGCGGCGCTGCTGACTCCGGAAGAGTGGAAAGAGGAATATGAGCGCTTCGACATGATGATCGATCTTGAGCTGGATCTCGCGAATATTCTGGAAACCAAGGCGGTTGTCAACTATGACTCTCTGACCGGTACTTTTCTCGTGCCGGACCGCTCGGATATCAGCGGGAAAAAGAATGTCTTCGCCTTTGCGCTTGACGAAAAGGGAATCGTGCTGATCGAAGACGGTACTTATGTCAGGGAACTTCTAAAGCGCATTCAGCAGACGAAAAAGTGGCGCATGCCGAGTCTCGAGCGCTTCTTGTATGACCTTCTGGAGAAGATTATCGAACCGGATCTGAGGCTTCTTGAGGACATGGAGCATCGTCTGAATCAGGCGGAGGAGGATATCATTCACGGAAAGACAGAGGACTACCCGAAGGAGATCAATGATATCCGCGGAGAACTGCTGGATCTTCGGGTCCACTACGAGCAGCTGATCGATCTTGGGCAGGAGCTGGAGGAAAATGAAAACGGTTTCTTCCGGCAGGAGAATCTGCGCTTCTTCCGGCTGTTTACGGAACGGGTGGTGCGCCTGCAGGACCGCGTGACTTCTCTCCGGGAGTATGTGGTGCAGCTGAGGGACCTCGTGGCGACGCAGCAGGCGGAAAAGCAGAACCGGATCATGACGCTTCTCACGGTGATCACGTCGATTTTTATGCCGCTGACGCTGATCGCCGGCTGGTACGGAATGAACTTCCGCTATATGCCGGAGCTGGAGTGGAAATGGGCCTATCCGGCGATTTTCGTCATCTCCGTTGCCATCGTGGTTCTTTGCCTGATCTGGTTCAAAAGGAAAAAGTGGTTATGAGTCTGTATGCCATCGGCGACCTGCATCTTCATTTTCAGTCGGAGCTCAAAAACCGTACGCAGCTGAAGGACCGCCTCTGGAAAAATCATGAAGAGAAAGTGCAGAAAAA
>CAMPAR010000031.1 GCA_946632055.1 uncultured Lachnospiraceae bacterium | reverse complement strand
TCCTTGCCGATCACGAAGAGCGCGACCGTCTTCTTCATCCACACCGCGTAGATCTTGTCGCCGGCCTTGACCTTGCGTCCTTCGGCAATGATCGTGTCCAGATTCACATATCCGGCTTTTTCCGCTTCGGCAATCGTATTCGATGCCATCAGGCGCTCCGTCTTGCCGGCCGAGAGGAATTTCTTGTAGTCCTCGTTCAGCGTCATGACGGCCTTCTGGTCCTTCTTCGTGTACGTCAGCCATGCATTTTTCTTTTCCATCTTGTCTTATACCTCCCTTGTTTCATACCGAAGCCAGAGCTGTTCCTCGTAAGTGAGGTACGGCGAAAGCTCGCGGTAAACTTTCCTGTGATAATCATTGAGAAGCTTCTTCTCGCGGCGCGTGAGAAGCTCCGGATCGACCGCGTCCAGGTCGATCGGGCAGAGCGTCACGCACTCAAACTCCATGAAACGGCCGTATTCGTTCTCCCCGGCCTCCCGGCAGATCAGTTCGTTTTCCGTGCGGATGCCGAGAACGCCCTCGATATAGACGCCGGGCTCATCCGTCGTGACCATGCCGGCCTCGAAGACGGCGGAATCGTTCCGCTCCGGCACGGTCTTCCAGCGGAAGCCGTTCGGCGCCTCGTGCACGTTCAGAATATAGCCGATGCCGTGACCGGTGCCGCATTTATAATCCATTTCCATTTCCCACAGCGGGCCGCGCGCCAGGATGTCGAGGTTCTGGCCGGTGCAGCCGTAGAGGAATTTCGCCGCGGCGAGATTCAGGTTGCAGCGGAGCACCGTGGTAAAATACTGTTTTTCCTCGTCCGTCAGGGGCCCGAGCGCTACGGTTCTCGTGATGTCCGTAGAGCCTTCAAGATAATGTCCGCCCGAGTCCACAAGAAGGAAGTGCTCCGGCTTCAGGACCGCCGCGGATTCCGGCTTCGCCGAGTAGTGCATCATCGCCGCGTTCGGGCCGTAGGCCGCGATCGTGTCGAAGGAAAGATCGACGAAGTTCTCCTGTGCTCTCCTGCACTTAGCGAGATAATCCGAAGCGTCGATTTCGGTCAGCTCCTGCGTTCCGACGGTGTTCTTCAGCCAGTACAGCCATTTCACCATCGCCACGCCGTCCTTCACATGCGCGATGCGGATATTCTCGAGCTCGGTATCGTTCTTGACGGCCTTCATCAGGACCTCCGGATTCGGAGCGTCAATGATTTCATTGGCTTCCGACACCGCTGAAACAATGCGGTAATTCACCTTCTTCCGGTCGAGAAGCACCTTGCCCATATGCTTTTTACTGAGCATATCGGCGATTTTATAGATGTCGTCATACGGTGCCGTGGAGATCTGGTTTCTCAAGAGATGCGCCTTCACCTCGTCTCCGATCGAAGAGGAGGCCGCGTACAGCACGCAGCCCTTTTCCGTGATCATGAGGTAGGAAAGGATCACCGGGCAGTGGCGGATATCGTTGCCGCGGATATTCAGGAGCCAGGCGATATCATCGAGCGTCGTCAGGATATGGATCGACGCGCCGCAGGCCTTCATCGCTTCCCGCACCCGGGCGATTTTGTCCTGCACGGATTCTCCGGCAAAGCTTTCGTCAAGGACCCAGGCCTTCGAGCGGGCGCGCGCCGGACGGTCTTCCCAGATGAGGTCCACAAGGTCCTCGGAAACGGAAAGACTTCCGCCCTTCTCTTCGGCAATGGCGGCATAAGCCGCGCCGTCAGAAGCGTTCACGACCCGGCCGTCAAAGCCGATGATTCCGCCCTCCGGAAGCTCCTCTTTCACGAGCTCGCGGACAGTCGGCACGCCCTTCTCGCCCATGCGGTACAGGGTGAAGCCGCTGCCTTCGATTTCCAGCGCCGCCTGGATAAAATAGCGGCCGTCGGTGAAAAGCGCTGCCTTGGTCCCGGTCACGACCGCGGTCCCGGCCGAGCCGGAAAAGCCCGTCAGCCAGGCTCTCGCCTTAAAATGCTCCCCGACGTACTCGGACTCGTGAAAATCCGCCGTCGGCACAATATAGACACTGATATTTCTTTCCTGCATCAGCGCGCGAAGCTTCTGCAGTCTTTCGTCTGTCATAATCTCCGATCTCCTTTTTAAGCTTCCTCTTCCCTTGCGGAATCCTTCCCGCAGTACAGAAGAGACAGGGAAGAGTCTCCTCCCCCCTGTCCTGTTTTTCGATCAGGCTGTCTGACCGCACCTCAAATAAGTTGCCATGGCCTCGACAGCTTCCTCTTCGTCCGGGCCGTTTGCCTCAATCGTGACATCGTCACCGAGGGCCAGTCCGAGGGCCATCATCCCCATGATGCTCTTCGCATTCATCCGCCGGTCGCCGTCAGCAAGATGAATCTCCGACGAATAGCGGCTTGCCGTCTGTACGGACATGGCGATTTCATGTGCGTTCAGTCCGTTCAGTCCTACGGTTACAGTTGATGTTTTCATTTTTTCTCCTCTTCTGCGATCGCTTTCAGCTTTCTTAAGCGGTGGTTGACGCCGGATTTTCCGACCGGCGGATTCAGCCGCAGCCCCAGCTTTTCCAGGGAATCGTCCGGGTTTTCCAGTCTCACCCGCGCGATTTCCCTCAGAGATTCCGGCAGCTTTTCAAAGCCGATGTGATCGCGGATATATTCGATCGCCTCAATCTGGGTAAGCGAAGCCGATACGGTCTTCTGGATATTCGCCGTTTCACAGTTCACCTTCCTGTTGACGGAATTCCGAACATCCTTGACCACCATCGTGTTTTCCAGACTGAAAAGCGATAAGTTCGCCTGGATCAGGGCCAGGAAATCAGCAATCTGGCTGCTGTCTTTTAAATATACCACAGAATGGCCCTTGCGTTCAACTATTTTTCCGCGAAGTTCATAAGAAGATAACAATTCTTTCAGCCGGATCGCGAATTCCCGGCTTTCACAGACGATTTCGAGATGATACATCTTCGAAGGATCGCTGATGGAACCGGATTTTAAGAACAGTCCGCGAAGATAGGCCTTCTTGCAGCAGGGGCGCCGCACCAGCTCCGCGTCGTCCAGCGCTTCTTCCGGAGAAAGGAACGCCGAAAGCTCCGCGCGCACGCAGTGGTCCTTTTCCGGCATGATCCGCTGCAGCTCCTGTTTTACCTCCGATGAAAATGACACTTTCTATGACCTCATTCCTTCCTGACGCTTTTTACGGAATCTCCGGAAAATCCCCGAGAAGAATCACTTCCCGTTCAAGACGCACGCCGCTCGTTTCAAAGACCCTGTCCTGAACCGCGCGGATCACGCGGTAAAGATCCGAAGCGCTCGCGTCCTTCAGGTTGACGACGAAGCCGGCGTGCTTTTCGGAAACCGCCGCGTCGCCGATCCGGAAGCCTTTAAGCCCCGCGTCTTCAATCAGCTTTCCGGCAAAATATCCCTCCGGCCGCTTGAAGGTGCTTCCCGCAGAGCCGTACTGCAGCGGCTGCTTTTCGCGCCGCCTTTCCTGCAGCTCCTCCATACGGGCCCGGATGGCTTCTGGGTCCTTCCTCTCCAGGGAAAAAGCCGCCCGCAGCACCACCGCCGACAGGGAGGGAATCACCGAATGCCGGTAGGAAAGATCCAGCTCCTCTGCATTTTTCCTCCGGATGCTTCCGTCGGGGAGCAGGAGCTCCGCCCATTCCAGCACATCCCGGATTTCACTGCCGTAGGCGCCGGCGTTCATGCGGATTCCGCCGCCGACGGTTCCCGGGATGCCCGCCATGAACTCAAGGCCCGTAAGGCCTGCATCAAGCGCCGCACGGGAAACTTCCGGCATCATTGCGCCGGCTCCCGCGATCAGTCTCCCGTCTTCCTCCGCCGTCACATCGCGGAAATACTCCCGCATGGAAATCACCGTACCGTCAAATCCCGAGTCGCTGACCAGGATATTGCTGCCGCGCCCGAGAAGGAAATACGGTTCGTTCTCCTCCCGGACAAAGGCCAGGATCTCCCGAAGCTCTTCCGCGTTCCTCGGCGATACGAAGCAGGACGCAAAGCCGCCGGCGCGGAAGGTGGTCATCAGGCCGAGAGGCACATTTTCTTCCACGTTGAGAGCGGGAAAACGCTCCCTCAGCTTAATAGAAAAACTCATCCGGTTCGTCCTTCGTCTTGTTCATCAGGTTGTCCTGCACGCGCTTGTAGAGCTCATGCGCCGCATTGTAACCCATCTTCTTCTGACGGTGGTTGACGGCCGCCGCCTCTACAATGATAGCCAGGTTTCTGCCCGGACGCACCGGCAGATGATGGCACACCACCTTGTTTCCGAGGTATTCCGTATACTGATCCTCGATGCCCATCCGGTCGTATTCGGTCTCCTTGCGCCAGTCCTCAAGCTGAATCACAAGGTCGATCGCCTGCGTGTTCTTCACGCACTCCACGCCGAACAGGGTCTTCACGTCGATGATCCCGATGCCCCGAAGCTCTATGAAATGCCGGGTGATTTCCGGCGCCGAGCCGACGAGGGAGTCGTCCGAAACCTTCCGGATTTCCACCACGTCGTCGGACACGAGACGATGCCCGCGCTTGATGAGCTCGATCGCGGCCTCGGATTTACCGATGCCCGACTCGCCCGTGATCAGCACGCCTTCGCCGTACACATCCACCAGCACGCCGTGAATGGAAATCATCGGGGCGAGCTGCACGTGAAGCCAGCGGATGACCTCCGCCGTAATGATCGAGGTGCTCTTCTCGGAAATCAGGATCGGAATCCCGGCATCCGTCGCAAGCCGGATCAGTTCGTCGTCCGGGCACTGCGAGCGCGCGAAGATGATGCAGGGGCAGCCCTTCTCCATGAAATCATGGTACATCTTCGTCCGGACTTCGGGATCCATCTTCTGGAGATACACATACTCCACCTTGCCGACAATCTGCACGCGCGTCGGCTCGTAGAACTCCCAGAAGCCCGCGAACTGCAGCGACGGCCGGTTGATATCCGGGACGGTAATGAAGAACTCGTCCAGATCCAGCGAAGTCGTAAGATTCTCCAGATCCATTTTCTTTGCCAGCGTACTGACTTTCACTTTATTCATATCAATTCCTCAAGATAGCTGCTGTATATCAGGACTTTTCCGACAGCGTCGAGAGCAGGCGCTTTACCGCCTCTCTCGCGTCCTCCGCCGTCTCCTCCGTCACGCCGACCATCCGGATGTGCAGGCCGAGCCCTTCTGCCTTCGGCACGCCGGTCTCGAAACGGAGGATGCTCCCCTCGCGGCTTTCCTCCAGCGTATCGGAAGAAAGCCCGCTCCCCGCCTTCTGTCTCACAGAGAACAGGGACGCTTCCCATTCATCGGGATTCTCGGGATTCGGAAGCCACATGACATAATCGTTTCCGTCCAGATCCTTTTCCGTCCGGAATCCGTCCGGTACGGCAATGGAATAATAATCGTTTTCAAAGCGCTCTCCGGATTCAAAGGAGAGCTCATACCTGGAGAAATCGCTTTCCACATCCATCGACTGATCGTCAATGTCCTGCATCATTTTCTGCAGGCGGGACAGGGTGGACGCTACGTTCTCCTCGAGCCGGGCGTCCCGTTCGTCCGGAAGCCCGGTTTCTTCCGCGAGCTCTGACGGCAGATAACTGATCGAAAGATCCGAGGCCAGCATTTCCGTGCTGATTTCCCGGCGCTCGCGGATCAGGATCCGCTGCGGGCCGGATTCCCCGGCGTACAGGTAAATCGTCCGCACGAGGTCTCTCAGAAGCTCCGCCGCGTTCGGCACGCTTGTCAGGAATTCCGGAGACGCGTAGAGCACGGTTTCATCTTCGTCAAAAAAGGCCCGGAACTCGCCCGTCGAAAAGCGCATGAGAAGCGGGATGCCGGTAAGCGGCTCCGTTGGCCTCTCCTTCCGGTATTCCGGCGCGATTTTCTGTGCCGGCACCCGAAGGTAGCGCTGCTCCTCCGCGAAATAGAAAAGATACAGCACATTCCGTGCGATCGTGCGGAAATCGCTCATAATCTCATGGTCGCTCCGAAGGTCCTCCGAAAACTGGAGGCCGGACAGGTAGTGCCTGCCGTTTCTGAACTGAAGGTCCGCGTCCGAGGCGTAAATCAGTTTTTCCGAAAGCATCCGACGGACCATCCATACACCGCTGATCCTGCCGTTTGCCGCATAAGAGATCATTCAGCCATCCTCTTTTCCTGTCTCTGCCTTTAATTCCCGCAGAAACCGTTCGTCTTCCTTCGAAAGCCGCACTCCCGAAAGGAGCTCCGGCCGGCGCTCGAGCGTACGCCTCAGCTGTTCCTTTCTCCGCCATTTCTCCACATTCTCATGGTGGCCCGAGAGCAGGATTTCCGGGACCTTCAGCCCCATGAACTCCTCCGGCCGCGTATACTGCGGATACTCGAGAAGTCCGTCCGAAAAGCTCTCCACCTCGGCGGAGCCTTCCTTCAGAACGCCCGGGACCAGCCGGGACACGGCGTCGATCACCGTGAGCGCGGGAAGCTCTCCGCCCGTCAGCACATAATCGCCGACGGACACCTCGTCCGTCACGCACAGCTCGATCGCCCGCTCATCAATTCCTTCATAATGACCGCAGAGGAGGATCAGGTTCTCTTCTTTGGAGAACTCCTCCGCCATGGCCTGTGTAAATGTTTTTCCCTGCGGGCTCATATAGACGACGCGCGTCTTCTGCCCGATCTTTTCCTCGAGCGCCCGGCAGCAGGAAACGACGGGAGAGGCCTGCATCAGCATGCCCCGTCCGCCCCCATAAGGGTAGTCGTCCACATGATGGTGCTTTTCGTCCTCCGACCAGTCGCGGATATTGACCGCCTCGACGGACACGAGGCCTTTCTTCGCGGCCCGCCCGAGAATGCTCTCGGAAGCCACGCGCTCCACCATTTCCGGGAACAGCGTCATGACATAAAAATGCATTTACAGGTCCTCCAGTCCCGGCAGGATCTCAACCGTCATCCGCTTGTTTTCTACGTCGACGGCCTTGATGCAGTCCGGAATCGCCGGCAGAAGAAGCTCCTTCTTACCGGGGCGCTCCACCTGATAGATGCTGTTTGCACCGGTAAAGAGGACATCGTTTATCACGCCGACCTCTTCGCCTTCCCCGGTAAAGACCCTCATGCCGATCAGGTCGCACACCAGATACCGGCCTTCTTCCTTCGGGGATTCATGCTTGTAGATCAGGATGTCCGCCTGACGGTAGCCTTCCGCTGCCGTGCGGTCCGTAATTCCCGAGAGTCCGAGAATGATCATGCCCTTCTGCTGTTTTACGCCCGTAATGTCCATCCGGGTGAGACTGCCTTTCCGATCCACCGTCACACTTTTCACCTGGGAAAAACGCCGGATATCGTCCGTTGTCGGGTAAACGTTCACTTCTCCGCGGATCCCGTGAGGGGAGGTAATCACGCCGATCCGTAAATATTCCTCATTCATACTGATTCCGAAACACAACCAAACCATTTTTAGGGGACCGGCGAAAAACCCGTCCCCTAAACACATGAAGTTTACTCAATATTCACCATGACATGGACGCCCTTGCGGATTCCGGCCGCCTTCACAACCGACCGGATCGCATTCGCCACCTTGCCCTGTTTGCCGATGACCTTGCCGATGTCCGACTGCGCCACCTTCAGTGTCAGGAGAACTCCTTTTTCGCTCACCTGCTCCGTCACAATTACCTGATCCGGTGCATCCACTAGCGCTTTTGCAATCGTCTCAACTAATTCCTTCATTGTGATACCTCCTCAAGTGGTGATGGAACTTTATTACTCGATACCGGCATTCTTCAGAAGTTTAGCGACTGTCTCCGTGGGCTGTGCCCCGTTCTTAAGCCATTTCTTAGCTGCGTCTGCGTCTACCTTGACAAGGGAAGGCTCCTGGTTCGGATCATAGGTTCCGATTTCCTCGATGAATCTGCCGTCGCGCGGGCTTCTCGCATCAGCGACGACGATACGGTAGAAGGGAGTCTTTTTCTTGCCCATTCTCTTTAATCTTAACTTGATCATTTGCGGTTTCCTCCTAAGGATTGCTTAAAATATATGTGGTAAACGGATGTGTCCGTCTGTACCCTCTCTCTTGTTTTCCGGTCAGAACGGAAGACTGAACCTTCCGCGCTTTCCCTTCATCATGCCGGTCATCTGCTTCATCATCTTCCGGCTTTCATTGAACTGCTTGACCATCCGGTTGACCTGGTCCATCGTAAGACCGGCGCCCTTCGCGATGCGGGACCGTCTCTGCGGCGTCAGCGCGTCCGGATGCGAGCGCTCATACGGCGTCATCGAATAAATCATCGCCTCGATTTTCTTCAGCTGCTTCTCGGACTCATCCGGATCCGGCATATTGCCCTTCAGCTTTCCCAGGCCTCCGAAGCCGCTGCCCGGCAGCATGTTCATGATCGCGCCGATACCGCCCATCTTCTGCATCTGCTGCATCTGGACGAGGTAGTCGTCGTAATCGAACTTGCCCTTCATCATCTTCTTCGAGAGCTTGTCCGCGTCCTCGATGTCCACTTCCTGCGCGGCCTTTTCAATCAACGACAGCACATCGCCCATGCCGAGGATGCGGCTCGCCATCCGGTCCGGATGGAACTGCTCTAGGTCGTCCAGCTTCTCGCCGACGCCCGAATAGAAGATCGGCTTTCCGGTCACCGAGCGGATGGAAAGCGCCGCGCCGCCCCGGGTGTCGCCGTCGAGCTTCGTCAGGATCACGCCGTCGATGCCGATGCCGTCCGCGAAGGAGCTGGCAACGTTCACGGCGTCCTGACCGGTCATCGCGTCGACGACAAGGACGGTCGTCGTGACTTCCACGGCTTCCTTGATGTCCCGAAGTTCC
Organism: uncultured Lachnospiraceae bacterium; assembly: GCA_946632055.1. Lineage (GTDB taxonomy): Bacteria > Bacillota > Clostridia > Lachnospirales > Lachnospiraceae > UBA1267. Next base: position 13,160 of record CAMPAR010000031.1, on the reverse strand, counting down.
TGCATCATGTCCTCATCGACATGCAGGCGGCCCGCCGTATCGAGGATGACGACGTTGTTGCCGTTCGATCTCGCGTGCGAAAGCGCTGCCCTTGCGATGTCCGCGGGCTTGTTCTGGTCGCCCATGGAGAACACGGGCGCGCCGACCTTTTCACCGTTGATCTGCAGCTGTTTGATAGCTGCGGGACGGTAGACGTCCAGTGCGGCAAGAAGCGGCTTGCGGCCGTTCTTCATCATCTTTTTCGCAAGCTTCGCGGCCATTGTCGTTTTACCTGCGCCCTGCAGACCGAGGAGCATCACGACCGACATCTCGCTCGGCGGACGGAGCGTGAGCTCCGCGCCCTCCGAACCCATGAGCCGGATCATCTCCTCATTGACGATCTTGATGACCATCTGCGCGGGATTCAGGCCGTTCATGATATCCTCGCCGATCGCGCGTTCCTGCACGGCACTCACAAACTGCTTGACGACCTTAAAGCTTACATCGGCCTCAAGAAGCGCCATCCGTACTTCACGCATGGCAAGCTTCACGTCATTTTCCGTGAGCTTTCCCTTGCCCTTCAGGCCGCCGAATATTTTCTGGAATTTTTCCGATAAGCTTTCAAAAGCCATTCACTCACCCTATATCCTTCAGAATTTCTCCCGCGTAGCTCCGGATCACCGCCCGCGCCTCCTCGGGAATTCCGTTCTCTTCCTGTTCGACAAAGCTCTGCAGCGATGACAGCGTCCTGCGGATCTTCTCAAACTGGGAAACCGCGTGGAGCTTTTCCTCGTATTCCTGCATGCTCTTCTCGCAGCGCCGGATCGTGTCGTGGATTCCCTGCCGGGAAATCCCATACTCCTCCGCCGCTTCCGAAAGCGACATATCGTTCATCACTACATTTTCATAGATCTCCTGCTGCCGCTTCGTGAGCAGTTCGCCATAAAAATCAAACAGCAGGGTCCGCTCAAAAATCGTTTCCATGAGACCACCCTGCGTATCATACACGAAAAGAGTCCGGCTGTCAAGCATTTTTTCTTGACAGCCGGACTTTCATCGTTTTCTTCTCTTAGGGCATCGGAACGATTTCGTATCCCGCGGTTTTCAGATAATTGATCAGTCCCGGCAGAATCTCCACGGTCACTTTGTTGGTCATGTGGAAGCAGTACACGCATCCGTTGCTCTCGCAGGAAAGAAGCGAGCTCAGGATTTCGTTCGCGTCAAATTCCGCGTCGGGATTGAAGTCGTCATAATTGACGCTGCAGAAGGCGACTTCGTAGCCCATGTCGGACATCATCCTCGCCGAGGCGTTCGAGAACACGCCGGAATTGTAGTTGTACTTATGCATCTCGTAGCCGAAGGTTTCCCGCATATAGGTCTGCATCCGGATCGCGTCCTCCATCTGGGCCGTCAGGGACTGCAGGGCAATGCCCTCCTCCGGAGCGCTGTAGCTGTGGTTGCCGATCTCATGTCCGGCCGCGATGATTTCCCGCACAAGGTCCGGATTGTTCCAGCCGAATTCATGCGTGATGTAGAAAACCGAGCGGACGTTTTCGCGGGCCAGGATCTCCAGCACCTCTCTCGTATATCCGCCTTCGTAGCCGGCCTGGAAGGTGATGGCCGCTTTCTTCTCCTCCGGTCCCGCGCAGTAGCAGCGCACGTTGATGCCCGCGGCGCGAAGCTCCTCCTCTACGCTCGATACATAGACCGGGCGGTTGTTTCCGTCCTTCGGTTCGGTAAAGCCGGTGCCGAAGCCGCGAAGCGAGGTGTCCACGGTGCGTTCGATCTCCGCGATCTGTTCCGCGGACAGCGCGTGAACGCTGCCGTCCGAGTAGCTGATCTCAGTCTCAGCCGGCGTTTCTTCACTTCCTTCCGGGGCGGTTTCCGTCACGCCTTCCGATTCCGGCGTCTCTTCTTCGCTCTCTTCTTCCCGAGTCTCTCCCGTCGTCTCGATTTCCTTCGGCAGGGTCTCTTCCGTGGCGGCGGTCTCTCTTTCCGGATTCTTTCCCTGTTCCGCAGCCGCGAGAATCCTCCGGCTGTCCCGGACGGAAAAGATGCCGGTCAGAAGAAACAGCAATGCGCCGATTACCAGAGAAGAGGCAAATCCGTAGAACAAACGGCGGGTCGGATCTCTTCTGGAATTACTCATTCTTATCCTCTTAACGGTCGAAGACCGTTCCTTTCATCAGCAGGGTCCGTTGCAGGGACAGCAGAGCGAAAACAGGCAGATCGGCAGGCAGAAATCCGTGCTGAAAATATCATGACGCCCGTACTGATCCGCGCGCTGGCGGTAGAAATTTCCGCCGCTCTGCAGCTGCTGCAGGAAACTGCGGTACTGCATATTGTTCGGCTCCAGGCTGCTTGCCGTGCGGGCGTCCTGAAGCGCGTTCATCTGGTTTCCGAGGCCGCTGTTCGCGACCGCGCGAAGGAAATACCACTGGGCGTTCCGATAGCCTCTTTCCATGCGGTTCAGGACGTTCAGCGCCTCCTGGTAGTGGCCTGCGTTGATGTAGTTGGCCGCTGCCTGGAACTCGACCGGCGTATTCATCTCTCGCTCCTGCCGGCGCTGATAATCGCCGAAAGGATCAAAGCCGAAGCCGAAGCCGCCGCGGTAATTCTGCTGCTCCCGGTAGCCGTAGGCGTTCTGTCCGCCCGCGCCCGGATTTCCGGACTGATAGGACTGATAGCCGCCCGCGCCGGAGGAATAGCCGCCGTACGAGCTCTGCTCTCCCCGCTCGCGCATCTTCACAATCTGGTCATACGCCTGCTGGACCTGCTTGAACTGCTCCTCCGCCTGCGCCTTGTTCGGATTGTTGATGTTGGCGTCAGGGTGGTATCTTCGGCTGAGCGACCGGTATGCTTTTTTCACTTCGTCATCGCTGGCGTCCGGGGAGACGCCAAGCACCTGATAAGGATCAAAGTACATGTTGTTCTGTTTCCTTCTTTTCCCGGTCTTCTGCCGCTTTTCTGAAGCCGATCCAAACGCCCGCGTACAGGATATTCCTTAAGATATCCCGGTGCAGGAAAATCGGAAGCTTTTCAAACTCCCTGGTACAGGCGCCCATCACGCTTTCAAGATGCATCCGGATCAGTTCATCCCGCTCCGGCTCCTCCGCAAGGCTCCGGTAGGGATTGTAGCTTCCCGACTGCAGGTCCTCCGGAAGATCGCAGAATGCATCGATAAGATAAATATACTTTCCGAGGTGGAAAAACATCGGCCGGAGATACCGCGCGTACTCGTCTTCCCTGGAAAGAAAGACCTCCGCACACATCTGTCCCGTCAGATCTGCCGCCTCGTCCGGATTGTCCGATCCGCGCGCCTCGCAGTCATGCAGCGCTTTCATGTATTCCCGAAGGGCACTGGCCTGCCTCGGGTACTTTTCCTCCGTCCCGCGCGCTTCCTTCTCCAGGAAGTGCAGCGCCCGAAGCGCCTTCTTCTTTTTGCTGTCATGAACCTGGTCGCTGTAGTTGTAATACGCGAGCAGCAGATTCATATCTGCCGCGTAGGAAAGACTCCCCGCCCGGACCATCGGGACCCGGCTGCCCTTATATAGACACCAGCGCGTGCCGGATTCCTCCGCTGTTTCATACAGCGAGGTATACAGTATAGCCAGGAACACCGGATCATAGGCAAGAACGAGCGCGGACTTCTTCCCGAACTTTTCGGAAAGCGTCCGGCAGAGTCCGCAGTAATAGCCCTGATAGACACTTCGGTCCTCTTCGCTCAGCCGGTCCTGATAGGCTGTCAGATAGCCGAACACGGGTCACCTCAGATCTTCTTGCGGAAATGCTCATGGCACTTCGGACAGGTGATTTCCACCGTTTTGCCGCCCTTCCTCGGAATGCGGATCTTCTGTCTGCATTTCGGGCATCTGTAGATATGGTGCGTTCTCAGCGCCGCCAGATTCTTAAAGAAATTCACGAATTTCCGGTTCTCGTCATAACGCTTCTGAATGTTCCTCGAGAAGGTACGGAAAATGGCAATGCCGAGCGGTATCAGGGAAGCAAAGGTCAGAATCGGGATGCGGAAGATCATAAACAGGATATCAAGAAGAATGGATACCCCCAGGAACACGAAATTCAGGACGTCTCTTCCGCCGTAGCGTCCGCTCATCCAGCGCGCCAACTGATAACGCAGCCGGTTCATAAAGTTCTGCATAAACACCTCTGAAAAGATTTATGCCCCCTATCATAGCACAGAATTCGGCGTCTGTCACCGAATACACAGAAATTTCACCCTTTTTATCCGCGTAAAAAGGGTGAAATTCTCTTTTCTTAAGGCAGTACGTAAACGTCGGCGTAATAGGCGCCGGAGGCCAGCGCCGCGTCATGGGTCTGCATATAGATATCAATCATATTCTGTCCGACGCCCGTATCCGCGGCCATATATTCCTTGCCGTTGATGAGAAGCCGGGTGCCGTAAGGAATCTGACTTAAGTTGACCGCCACCGAATAGCCTTTCTGCAGCAGCATGCCGGAGGATCCGTGCGCCTGATAATTCGGGTCATTCGAGCCCCAGACGCCGCAGCAGACCGGGCAGTGGCAATAGGCAGTGATGTAGAAGTTGCCGAGATACTGCGCTTCGCCGGATTGCTGGGCCGCTGAAGCCGCGGCGCTCGCCTGCTGACGGGCCGCCTCCGCGGAGGACGCCGCCGCCTGACGGCTCGCTGCGAGGTACTCCTGGTACGCCGCTTCGTTCTGCTGGCTCGCGGCAATGTAATCCGCTTCCGCCTTCTTGCTCGCTTCGATATACTCCTGCTCCGCCGCCAGAGACTCCGCTTCCGAGGAAGCCACATACTCCTGATATTCCTGAAGGTCCTCCGCGTATTCCGCTATGAGCTCCCTCGAGCGCTCCAGATTGGCCTCGATTTCCAGCGTTCCGAAGAACTCCTCCTCGTATTCGCCGAGCTCGTTGCTGTTGCCGAGTCCGAGGAACAGATAGTAAAGGATCGCGTTGTCCATCGGCATGAACAGGGTGTCGTAAATGTCGGAAACGACCTGGACCTCATAGAAGCCGCCGGAGATGCTCTTCACACGGAACTTGTCGCTCTTATGCGCGCAGAGAATGATTTCCGTCGAAGTGTCCGGCACCGCGTAGAGATAGGATTCGTAGTCTTTGACCATCGCCGCGTACGCGACGCTGTGCACCATCAGATCATAGGCCTTCCCGTCCGCGAACACATAGGAGGCGTTCACGTAGCCGGTATAGCCTTCCCGTTCGATTTCATACCAGTTGCCGGTCTTGCGGATATAGGTCGCGATGTCGTTCGGATAAAGGACGGACAGCACGTCGCTGTCGTCGTTCGGCTCCGCGCGTACGTTCAGATACAGCGAAACCTTGTCCGCGTTCACCACCAGCTTGTGTTCAAAGAATTTCCGGAGGCCGATGATTTTCTCCTCCTCCGTCTCCGTTTCGCTTTCCGAGGGGCTCTCTGATTCGGCTTCCGAAGAGCTTTCCTCTTCCGATTCCGTCCCGTCTTCCGAAGGACTCTCCTCCGTTTCCGTTACGGTTTCTTCCGTCGTTTCTTCTGTCGTCTCTTCCCGGCTTTCCGACGATCGGTCCGGGTCCTCTCCGTCCGACTGTCCGTCCTCTTCCTTATGAATCTGACTGCCGGACTTTCCTTCGCTTTCCGCAGTTATGTTCTGTGCATCGCTGTCCGTAGTTGCGGCGCTCTGACAGGACGACAGCACAGCTACCGACACCAGGGCCGAGCCGCACAGAATCGCTGCCGCGTTGCGCAATTTTCTGAACATGTATCTTCCTCCATGGTCTTTTGTTACGGAATTGTTACACAGAATGTTAACACATTTTAACCTTTTTGTCAAGTATGGCTGTTTTCACCATGCATAAAGCGGGGATTTACCCGGCGTTTCGCCGCTGCCGCATGGCTTCAAACATCAGAATCGTGGCCGCCATCGCGGCGTTTAAGGACTCCACTTTCCCGGCCATCGGGATGCGTACGAGCTCCGAGGCTTCCTTTGTTAAAGCGTCCGTCAGCCCCTTCGATTCGTTTCCGATCAGGATCATGGTCTTCCCGGTATAATCCGCCTGCTCGTAGCTTTTTTCGCCCTTCAGATGCGCCGCATAGACCGCGCCGCCGTCTTCCCGGAAGCGCTGCACGAGGCCCGGAAGATCCTTCGTCACGGCGAATTTCATGCGGAAAAAGGAGCCCATCGTCGCCCGGATCACCTTCGGGTTATACAGATCCACACAGCTCTCATTCAGGATCAGCCCGTCCACGCCGGCCGCCTCGCCGGATCTTAAAATCGTCCCAAGATTTCCCGGATCCTGCAGGCTTTCAAGCGCAAGATAAAGGCCCTTCTCCTTTTTCAGGATCTCCTCCGCGGTATAATCATAGGCCCTCACGACCGCGAGAATTCCCTGCGGCGTCTTGGTGTCGGAAAGGCGCGCGTAATCGCCGTCCGGCACGACGACAAAGGGCAGTTTCTGGCTTTTGCAGGTCTTTTCAAGCTCCGAAATCTGGAACCGGTGCTCCTTCATGAAGCTGTCCGAGGCGGCGACCGCCGTAAGACGCTCGAGCGGCAGTTCCCGGATCATCTTAATGCCTTCCACGATAAAGACCCCGTCGCTCCTTCGCTGTGAGGGCTTTTTCTGCCAACGAAGAATGTTTTTCTCCAGCTGATTCATATCCTCTCCTCTGATCCGTTTTCAGGGAAAAACAGGCGGCGCCGTCATGGGCTCCGCCTGCATATTTCATGAAAGCCTCCCGCCTGAAAACTGCAGGCCGAACGTTTCCTCTTTCTTATCTTCTCAGAAGAAGCTGAGAGATCCGGATCCAGTCGTTCGGGATCGTCTTCTCCATCTTCAGGGCTTCATCGAGATCGTAATCCACCACTTTGCCGCTCTTTAAGCCGACCACCCGGTTCGACTTGCCCTTCAAGAGAAGGTCCACGGCCGCGGAGCCCATCAGGGACGCCAGGAAGCGGTCTCTGCACGAGGGCGAGCCGCCGCGCTGCAGATAGCCGAGGATCGTAGCTCTCGACTCCACGCCGGTCGCTTCTTCGATATGCTTCGCGAGCGTCGCCGAATGTCCGATTCCTTCCGCATTGATGATCAGGTGGTGCTTCTTGCCGACCTTGCGGTTGTTCAGCACGTGATCGATAATCGCCTGCTCGTTTCCGTCGTAGTTTTCCGGCAGCAGAATGTCATCCGAGCCCGTGGCAATGCCGCAGCAGATCGCAATGTAGCCCGCGGAACGGCCCATGACCTCGATGACCGAGCAGCGCTCGTGGGAGGAAGAGGTGTCGCGGATCTTGTCGATGGCTTCCATCGCCGTATTGACCGCCGTATCAAAGCCGATCGAGTATTCCGTCGAGGCGATGTCCAGGTCAATCGTTCCGGGCACGCCGATCGTATTGATTCCGTGCATCGCAAGCTTTCCCGCGCCGCGGTAGGAACCGTCTCCGCCGATGACGACGATGCCGTCGATGCCATGCTTCCGGCAGATTTCAGCGCCTTCCGCCTGGCCCTCTTCCGTCATGAATTCCATGCAGCGGGCCGTATAAAGGATCGTGCCGCCGCGCTGGATAATATCCGATACGTCCGAGGATTTCATCTCGTGGATTTCCTCGTTCAGAAGTCCCGCGTAGCCGCGCTCGATGCCGACTACCTGGATTCCCTGTGAAAGACCGCTTCTGACAACGGCGCGGATCGCAGCGTTCATTCCCGGCGCGTCGCCGCCGCTCGTAAGGACTCCGATTTTCTTGATTTTCCGATCTGCAGACATTCCATTCCCTCCAATTATGAATCAGGAGCCTTGCGGCCCCGTATCAACACACATACATAGGTATTCTACCGCAAATATGCTTATTTTTCAAGTACCGAATCCTGTTTTCGAGCGTTTATTTTCAGGCTGGGGGATCAGAGCGCATGCTTTTAACCGTTCTGCGTTCCTGAGGCCCATAAAAAGAGCGGGAGAACGCTCTTTTTGCGCTCTCCCGCTCCCTGTTCGGTGATCCCTGAAAAAATCAGGAAACACCGGGGATTGAATTCACTTGTCAGTGAAGATCATCATAAATCTGCTGGCCGGAAACCGCCAGATGCTCAGCTACTTCATCCACGGTCATTTCACCGAGCATGATCGCTTCTCCGTTTGCCTTGAACTCATTGACCCAATCTGCGTAATCGTTCGGCGTATTGTTCCAGTAAGCGGTTGCATACGGTGCTACGACGTCCTGGAGTTCCTTCGCCACGCGCTGGGAAACCGTCAGATCCGGCTCGATTGCTTCGTATACTTCGTTCGAAACCGGCATGCCGCGGACGGTCTGGAGGATCTTACCGGCTTCAATATCCGAAACGATCCATTTGATCAGCTCAACAGCAGCTTCCTTGTTGGGGGAGTTTTCCGCCACGCAGTAGAACATGGTGGACTGATACCACTGAGCGCCGTAGTCGCCGACAGGCTGCGAGCAGACGCCGATGTCGGTACGGACTTCTTCGGGGAACAGGTCGATTTCCATGTTAACATTACCGATGTTGGAAGAACGAAGAAGGAGTGAACCGTTGATCCAGCCGTCTGATGTCGCATCGCCGTCGGTCATGCTCATATTCTGCTGTGCCGGAGGAACTACGCCGGCATCCGCCATATCCTGCCAGTAGTTGAAGAATTCCTTGCACTGTTCGGCATCGAAGTTGAAGGAACCGTCGAAGCCGAGGATCTTGACATTGTATTTGGACTCGACGTAATTCTGCATACTTTCATATGCATTTCCTCTCGGATCGCCCATTACCCAGACACCGTCCGGAAGCTTGGAGGCTGCGTCTTTTGCCCATGCCGTAAACTCGTCCCAGGTCCAGCCCGGTGTCGGATACGGAATGCCGTACTTGTCCAGGGTGCTCTTTACATAGGTGAAACCGCAGCCGTTCGTTCCGACCGGAGCTCCGTAAAGAACATTATCGATCTTGTAGATGTCAATCTGATCCTGCGTCATAATATCCGTCAGATCAATCTTGTCCGTGATATCCGCAAGAACCCCGTTATCCACATAGGTGTGAATGTAGGCCGAGTCCATCTGAAGCACGTCGGGAAGCGCATTCGATGCGGAAAGAACCGGCATCTTGTCCCAGAATCCGTCCCATGCCATGTATTCACAGGTGACATGGATGTTGTCATGGGTTTCGTTGAAGAGATCGATTGCCTTCAGCGTAGCCTCATGTCTCGCATCATTTCCCCACCAGTCAAAGGTGAGCTCGATGACGCCGTCCTTCGGCGCGGCCGTTGTGTCGTCCTTGGCGGCTTCTGTGGTATCCTCTTTCGCCGCTTCGGTCTTTTCTTCTTTTGCAGCTTCTGTCGTTTGCGCCTCGGTTTCTTCCGGCTTTCCGGTGCTTGAATTACAAGCCGCCAGGGAAAGAACCATCAGAGCAGCAAGAATCACTGCAAACAGTTTTTTTGCCATTTTGTTTCCTCCTTGAAAATGGTATATTTATCCTTTTAATCCTGTCGTTGCCACGCCTTCAACAAACTCCTTCTGATTGATGAAGAAAATGACCAGCGACGGAATAACGGACAACAGTGACATAGCCAGCAGCGGTCCCCATTTGATATCGGCCTGATCGATGAACATTCGAAGGCCCAGGCTGACCGTAAACTTACTGGACGAGTTGATATACAGCATCTGAGAGTAGAAATCGTCCCAGCTCCAGATGAAGGAATAAATGCCTGCCGTCACAAAGGCGGGCTTCATGATCGGGAACAGGATGCGCCAGTAGATGCGCCACCGGCCGCAGCCGTCGATCTTGGCTGCTTCGTCCAGGTCTCTCGGCACGCCGCGCACGAACTGGACCAGCAGGAAGACAAAGAAGGCTCCGCCGCCGCACCAGTGGGGCAGAATGAGCGGCACATAGGTATCGGTCAGATTCAGCTTGTTGTACATGATGTACTGGGAAATAACCGTCACCTGGGACGGAAGCATCATCGTGATCATCAGGATGGCGAACCAGATGTTCTTGCCCTTGAAATTCAGCCGTCCGAATCCGTATGCCACGAGTCCCGCCGTAATGATCGTGCCGATCACATTCATCAGCGTGATGAAAATCGTGTTCTTGTAGAAGGTGGTGAAGGTCAGACCGCCCATGGTCCAGCCTTCTCTGTAGTTCTCCAGCGTCCATTCCTTCGGCCACAGAGAACGGTCCGCCAGGTCGTAGGTGTGCTTAAAGGAAGCAAAGAACCACCATACGATCGGGTAAGCCATGACAAAGGAAAACAGCGCCAGCAGGAAATAGGTGACTCCGCGCCTGATTGTTTTTCGTTTCATCTTCCATTCCCCCTTCTCAATCATCGTAATGGACCCAGTACTTGGACCCGATGAAATTGATTGCCGTGAAGATCCCGATAATCACAAGCAGGATCCAGGCAAGACCTGATGCGTAACCCATCTTGTAGGAAATGTAAGCCTTTTCATACAGCATCAATGCGTAGAGGTAGGTCGAATGCGCCGGACCGCCGGAGCTGACGAGGTAAGCGGAATTGAACTGCTGGAACGCGTTGATCAGGCTGTTGATCAGGTTGAAGAAAATGACCGGAGACAGCTGCGGAAGCGTAATATGGAAGAAGCAGCGTACCGAGCCTGCCCCGTCCACCTTGGCCGCTTCGTACAGATCCCGCGGGATCTGCTTCAGGCCTGCCAGGAAAATGATCATACTGGAACCGAACTGCCATACGTTCATCAGGATCAGCGTGTAAAGCGAGAACTGCGTGGAAACCAGCCACGGAACCGGCGCAATCCCGAACACGCCGAGAAGCGTATTGACATAGCCGTCCAGACCGAAAATGTTCTTCCACACCATCGATACCGCCACCGATCCTCCGATCAGACTCGGAAGGTACACCAGTGTGCGGTACAGGCTCATGCCCTTGACGTCCTTGGAAAGCAGATTCGCGATAAACAGTGCGAAAATCAGCTTGGCCGGAACCGCGATAAACACAAATCTGAACGTAATTCCCAGGGATTTCTTGAAATTCAAATCCGTGGTGAAAATGTTCCGATAGTTGCGGATGCCGATCCAGTTCGGTGATTTCAGCATGGAATAATCGGTAAAACTCAGATAGAAGGAATAGATCATCGGCCAGGCTGACAGCAGGAAAAATCCAATCAACCAGGGAGCGATATACGCATAACCGCCCCAGTTTTCATAAGCCTTCCTCTTTTTCTGCACCTTGGTCAAACCCTTGTGTTGATTCTGACTGCTCAAAACAGGAACCTCCTTATTCTATTGTAATTATTATTAGATTTCTTCCTCCTGTTTCCGATCCGGAGAAAGATTATAATCATGATATAGCGCCGTCAGCGCAGCAAGCGCTTTCTGTTTACGTTCTATCGATACCCGCAGACTGGAAATCCGTGCTTCAAGAATGTCCCTGTATTCGCAATCCCCTGCTTCCATTTTTCTGATATCGCTGCATGTGAAACCGGCATTTGTCAGGGCCGTGATCTTTTTCAGTCGTTCATAATCACGCTCCGTATACTCTGTCGGCCGGTTCCCTGTCGGCGGATTCTCAGGACAGAATAGCCCCTCCCGCTTCAGGCGCTTAATCCGGTTTGCATTAATACCAAGGGCGTTCTGCAATTCCTTTGGCTTCATATTTTTATTCCACGAACTAATCTGAAAAGGAACCTATAACTAATCTTCTGTCAAACTGTATGCTGCGTTTTTATAATTCCACTCTCATTTAGATACACTTATATCACCCGGTGCCTTTGGCACTGTCAAGCCTGTAATCCACTTTTCAGCCTTTTCTCCTTACCCCGCCGGTTTTCGGTTTTCCTGAGCATGGCCACGGCCTTCTGACTGAATATTCGTCTCCGGATTCAGGCTCCCGCGCTCCGGGGTAACTCACGGTTGCCTTTCTTCGACGAATTTGATATAATGATGTCAGGTTTATAAGACTTTCAACTCACAATGATCTGATACGGAGGTACATCTATGAATTATCAGGAAGCCCTCGAACTGACTTCAAAATACGGGCAGCAGCACCTGCTGCAGTACTATGACAGCCTTTCGGACAGCGAAAAGGCCTCTCTTCTTTCCCAGATTGAAAAGCTGGACTTTTCCCTGCTCTCTCTTCTGAAGGAGAATTCCGGCACCCAGAACCGCGGAGCTTTCGAGCCGCTCGGCGCCCTGACCGTCGATGAAATCGAAGAAAACCGCTCAGAGTATGAGCGGCTTGGCTTTGAGGCCCTGAAGGAGGAAAAGGTGGCGGCCGTCCTGCTTGCCGGCGGTATGGGCACACGGCTCGGCTTCGATAAGCCGAAGGGCATGTACAACGTCGGCGAGACCCGGGAACTTTATATATTCGAATGCCTCATCAACAATATTCTCGATGTCGTGCGCGTAACCGGACACTATATGTACTTACTGGTCATGACCTCCGAGCTGAACCACGAAGATACCGTGAACTTCTTCCGGGAGAAGGAGTATTTCGGCTACGACCCCGACTATGTTCGCTTCTTCGTTCAGGATACCGCTCCCTGTGTGGGATATGACGGAAAGATCCTGCTGGAGGAAAAAGGCAAAATCGCCGTCTCCCCGAACGGAAACGGCGGCTGGTTCACCTCCCTTGCGAAGGCGGGGCTTCTCGACCTTCTGAACGCACATGGTGTAGAGTATATTTCGGTCTTTGGCGTAGATAATGTTTGCCAGCGCATCAACGATCCCGCCTATGTCGGCGCGATGCTGAAATCCGGCCGTGATGTGACGGCAAAGGTAGTAAGAAAAGCGGATCCGAACGAACGCGTCGGCGTGCTCTGCCTGGAGGACGGGCGTCCTTCCATCGTGGAGTATTATGAAATGACGGACGATATGATTCATCTGAAGGACGAGAACGGAAATCTCCTCTACAACTTCGGCGTCATCCTGAATTACCTCTTCCGGCTGGACCGGCTGACGGAGATCATGAACGATCAGATCCCGGTGCATATTGTAGAGAAAAAAATCCCCTGCCTCGATGGAAACGGGGAGCTTCAGAAGCCCGAATCGCCGAACGGCTATAAGTTCGAATATCTGGTACTCGACATGATTCACCTGCTTTCAAGCTGTCTTCCCTATGAAGTGGTACGCGAAAGGGAATTCGCTCCGATCAAGAACCGGACCGGCGTCGATTCCGTGGAATCCGCCAGGGCGCTTCTTGTCGAAAACGGTGTGACACTGTAAGCTTTCAGAA
>CAMPAR010000030.1 GCA_946632055.1 uncultured Lachnospiraceae bacterium | reverse complement strand
GAGGAAATCGTCGAGGGCATGGAGGAAGACCATGAGCATGAGGAAGGCGAAGAGCCCGAATTCGATGAGCATGTTTGGCTCTCCTTAAGGCACGCTTCCGCGCTCTCCGCTTCCATCGAAAAGGCGCTCGCGTCGCTCGACCCCGCCAACGCCGATGCCTATGCCGCCAACCTGAAAAGCTATCAGGAGAAGCTCTCCGCGCTCGACAAGCGCTATCAGGAAACCGTATCGGCGGCTTCCTTTGATACGCTGCTCTTCGGCGACCGCTTCCCCTTCCGCTATCTCACGGAGGACTACGGCCTGCAGTACTACGCGGCCTTCCCCGGCTGCTCGGCGGAAACCGAGGCCAGCTTTGAGACCGTGGTTTTCCTTTCCGAAAAACTCGAGGAGCTCGGCCTCCCGGCCGTCATGACGCTCGAGGGCTCGGACCAGAAGATCGCCGAGACCATCATTTCCAACACGTCGTCGAAGGACCAGAAGATTCTGACCCTCGACTCGCTGCAGTCCGTCACCGCAAAGCAGGCCTCAGACGGCGTCAGCTATCTTTCCGTCATGGAGGCCAACCTCGCCGTCCTGAAAACCGCCCTCGGGCAGTAATCCCGGCTGCTCTCCATTGCAGAAAAAATACCATTAATCGAGTAGGAGGGGGCAGCCCCTCCTACTCGATCCTGCAGCGCGGACATTCGCAGCCTGCGGCTGCTCATGTCCTACACCCGGCAAATGCGGCTCTGTGCGAGCACAGCCGCGCTTGCCGGGTTTGCTGCACATAAAGAAGAGCCCGGTTTTTACCGGGCTTTTCTTACAGGGACATCTGATCAGTCCTGTTCAGTTTTCTCTTTCGATCAGGTCCTCAAAGCTTTCTCTTCTCACCGCAAGGCGCGCCTTCCCGTCCTTCAGCATGACGAGCGCGGGCCGCGGGATGCGGTTGTAATTCGACGCCATCGAGTAGTTGTAGGCGCCGGTCGTGAGCACCGCGATGAGATCGCCGCGCTCCGGCTTCGGGAGGTAAATATTTTCCGCAATCCGGTCGCCGGATTCGCAGCAGCGTCCGGCCACCGTGCATTCAAAGTCCGCGTCCTCCCGCATCCTGCCGGCCGAAAGGACGGTATAGGCGGATTTGTAGAGCGCGTAGCGCGGGTTGTCGGTCATGCCGCCGTCCACGGTCACATAGCTCCGGTAGCCTTCAATCGTCTTCAGGCCGCCCGCGGTATAGAGCGTCAGGCAGGCGTCCGCGACGATCGAGCGGCCGGGCTCCATCAGGATCCGTGGCGCGGGCAGTCCGTATTTTTCCAGCCCCGCCTTCAGATGGGCGGCGATCTTCTCAATATTTCCCGCGATATCCGCCTTCGGGTCCGACGCGACGTAAGGCACGCCGAAGCCGCCGCCGAGATTCAGGACAGAAGGCGTAAAACCGGCCTTTTCCCGCGTTTTCGCGGCAAAGTCGAGGAGAATATCGATCTGGTCGCAGAAAGGCCCGCAATCGAAGATCTGCGAGCCGATGTGGCTGTGGAAGCCGAGGACCCTCAGATGCTTTTTCGTCAGCGCTTCCTGAAGGATCTTCATGGCTGCCCCGGTCTCGATCGGCGTGCCGAACTGCGAATCCACCTTTCCTGTATTGATTGCTTCAAGCGTGTGCGGGTCGAGACCGACCGTCACGCGGAGCAGGATGTCCTGCACGGCGCCTCTTTTTCCGGCTTCAAGGTCCAGCGCCTCAAGCTCCGCGAAATTATCGACGACGAAGGTGCCGACGCCGTTTTCGAGCCCGAAGCGGATCTCCTCGTCCGTCTTGTTGCTGCCGTGGAAATAGAGCTTCGACGCGGGAAATCCGGCGGAAAGCGCCGTATAGATTTCGCCGGCCGAAACGACGTCGGCGGACAGGCCCTCGGATTCGATCACGGGGTAGATGCCCTTAAAGCAGAGCGCCTTCCCCGCGTACAGCACCTCGGAGCCCTCCGGAAAATATTTCCGGAAGGCTTCCGTATACTGCCTGCAGTTTTCGCGCACCCGGTCCTCGGAAAGCACGTAGAGCGGCGTGCCGTACTCCTTCGCAAGCTCCGCCGTATCCAGGCCGTCGATCGTCAGATGACCTTCTTCATTGATTCCAAGATGCTGATATAAAAGCATGGGAGAACCGTCCTTTCCCGGGTCTTTTCTTACAGGAGATGCGCCATTAAGTCTTCGGGGCTTCTGTCCGAAAGAAGCGCCGGCGGGATGTCGAAGAGCGTCCGGCAGCCGGTTTCGCCTTTCTCTTTCAGCCTGTACGCCGCGCGGGCGCAGGCCGTCATCACGGAGCCTGTAAAGAAGGGGTTCGAATCCAGCTTCAGGGAGAATTCCACGGTATCCTGATATTCCCCGTCCCAGCCCGTCACGCCGGAGCGGATCACGGAGCCGCCATGCGGAAGGCCCGCATGGTCCCGGAGAAGCTCTTCTTCGCTGATGAAGTTCACGGTCGTATCGTATTCATCGAAATAATTCGGCATGGTCACGATCGCCTGGCGGATGGCTTCGAGATCAGCGCCCTCTTCCGCGACGACCCAGCATTCGCGGGTGTGCTTGTCACGGGTCGTGAGCACCGGATTTTCACCGTTTCTCACCCGGTCCACCGCTTCTTTAACGGGCACGGTATACTGTCTCGCGTCCTTCACGCCGGGAATCCGGCGGATCGCGTCGCTGTGGCCCTGGGAAACGCCCCGGCCCCAGAAGGTATAGTCCGTTCCCGAAGGCAGCGCGATGTTCGCGTAGAGCCGCGCGATGGAGAAAAGACCCGGATCCCAGCCGGTCGAAATCACGGCGATGTTTCCGCCTGCCTTTGCCGCCGCATCAACCGCCGTGAAGTGCTGCGGGATATGCGCGTGGGTGTCAAAGGAATCGACGACGGTACAGAGCTTTGCGACTTCCGGCGTCATTTCAGGAAGATCCGTCGCCGAGCCGCCGCAGAGAATCACGACGTCGATGTCCTTCGCCTTCTTAGCGAGCTCCGCGTAGGCGTAAACCGGGACGCACGGCGTCTGAACCTGCAGGGCTTCCGGATTTCTTCTTGTGAAGACGGCCGTAAGCTCCATATCCGGCGCCGCCGCGACCGCGGCTTCCGCGCCCTTACCGAGATTTCCGTATCCGATAATTGCTGTTCTGATCATGATGTTTTCCTCCTTGCTGTCCTTATGGGAAGCCCTGACTGATTCAGTGGTTTCTCCGATCATTCTTCTTTTCTGTCACCCGAGCAGATCTTCCATGTTGTAGAGTCCGGCCGGCTTTCCCGCGAGGAATCCGGCGGCCGCAAGCGCGCCGTCCGCGAAAACGCCGCGGTCATGCGCCTCATGCTTCAGGGTAATGGTCTCGGTATCCGTTCCGAAGAACACCTCGTGGATGCCGGCGATATTGCCCATCCGGACGGCCTGTACGCCGATGTCCTTCGCTTCGCGCTTCTTCTGTCCCGCTCTTCCGCAGACGATTTCCGAGCCTTCCCGCACCTCCTGAATCGCGCGGGCGAGGGAAAGCGCCGTTCCCGAGGGGGCGTCGAGCTTCCTTCTGTGATGCGTCTCCACGATTTCCGCGTCTCCCGGGAATGCAGCGGCGGCTTCCTTCACAAGCCGCGTCAGAACCGCCACGCCGAGCGACATATTGGCCGAGAAGAAGACCGGGATTTCCTTTGAAGCCTCAAGAATCCGCTGCCGCTCCTCCTCCGTGTGGCCCGTCGTGCAGAGGACGACCGGGAGACACCGCTTCACGGCTTCCGTAAGCAGCGCCTCCGTCCCGGAGTGGTGCGAAAAATCGATCACGCAGTCCGCGTCCGCGGTGCACACCGAGAACTCCGGACACATGCCCTCCCCGTTCGGGTCCACGAGCGATACCGCCTCGAAATCCGGGGAGGCGTTCACCTTATCGAGCACAATCCTTCCCATAGCCCCGGCCGCGCCGGAAACAATCACGCGGATCATGCGAGAAGCCCCTGCTTCTTCATTTCGGCAAGCAGCACCGCTTCATGCGCCTCTTCCATCGGGTACAGCGGGGAACGCAGCACGTTTTCGCAGAAGCCCATCGCCGAAACCGCCGCCTTCACCGGCACCGGATTCACCTCCGAGAAGAGGTACTTGATGAGCTTCGTGTAGCGAAGCTGCAGCGAAAGCGAGCCCTTCACGTCGCCTTCAAGATACTTCATGACCATATCGTGGGTTTCCTGCGGCGCCACATTCGAAAGCACCGAGATCACGCCGATGCCGCCGAGAGACAGGATCGGGACGATCTGATCGTCGTTGCCGGAATACAGCCACAGCCTGTCGCCGACGATGTCCATCGTTTCCGCGATCTTGCTGATGTTGCCGTTCGCTTCCTTGATGCCGACGATATTCTCATGCTCCGCGAGGATGCCGTAGGTCTCCGGCTCGATGTTCAGGCCGGTTCTCGAGGGAACGTTGTAGACGATCACCGGAACCGTGGAGATTTCCGCGTATTCCTGGAAATATTTCGCAAGGCCCTTCTGGGTGGTCTTGTTGTAGTAGGGAGTGACGGCCAGAATTCCGTCCACGCCGGCCTCGCAGGCCATTTTCGTGAGGTGCAGGCCGTGCGCGGTGTCGTTCGAGCCGGTGCCGCCGATCACGGGCACCCGTCCCGCCGTTCTTTCCACGCAGTAGTGGATCACCTCGATATGCTGCGTGTCGGAAAGGGTGGCGCACTCGCCGGTCGTAGCCGCGACGATGATCGCGTCGACGCCCTTTTCAATCTGCCAGTCAATAAAGGTGCCGAAGCGGTCAAAATCCACCGCCCCGTCCGCCTTCATCGGGGTGATAATCGCGGTACCGACGCCGGTAAACAGTTTCTTCTTCATGTTGATTCTCCTCTCTTCTTCCCGGGTGCCTTTCATGATGAAAAGGCAGCCCGCAAATGTACGGACTGCCTGAATCTACTTCCTGACTTCAAGTACGGCTCCATTCTAAGTGAAACCGTCTGAAGAAAAATGATCAGGGATAGCACTCCGCAAGATGCACTCTGCGACAGTCGGACAGCTCTTATTCCGTCCGCCCAGCCGGGGATGCCCGATACGGCGGGTGATCCGGGGCTTCGGCGCCTCCCCCTTTCTCCTGCAGGATCCGTATCTCTTGTCCCCGCAGCGTACTGATGGCTAAAAGGCGCGCCTCTATCTTCTGTGTTTGTTATGATAAACGACTAAAGTGCTTTCGTCAAGCGCTTTCTGAAATTTTGTGTACCTGCACAATCATTCACGGGAAAAGCGGCCGCAGCCCGTCATATTCCTGATTTCCACGCTTCTCTCAGCGCCTCAGAATTTCCTCGTAAAGCTCCGCCGGTGTCCGCACAAGACAGTCGGCGCCGTGGGTGAGAAGGAAATCCACGTCCCGGTAGCCCCAGGTACAGGAGATCGCCGGCATGAGAAGATTATGCCCGGTCTCGATGTCGGTGTCGGAGTCTCCGACGTAAACCGCTTCCGAAGGCTTAACCTGCAGCTTCTGCAGAATGAGATTGCCGGTATCCGGTGCGGGCTTCACGGGAATTCCTTCCTGCTGCCCCTGCACGAGATCAATGAGATCGCCGAAATACTTCTCGGAAACCTCGAGCGCCGCCTTGTGCGGCTTATTGGTCACGATCGCCGTCCGGATGCCCCGGCTCTGCAGATCCGAGAGCATCGTCGGGATGCCGTCGTAAACCGTCGAGAGACGGTTCTGGTACTTCAGGTAATTCGCCTGCATCAGGTCGATAATATCCTGTGTCAGCGTCACGCCCTCTGGGAGCGCGCGCATAATCAGCTTCCGGGCACCGTTTCCGATGAATATCCGGATGTCTTCCATGCTTCTCTCGGGATAGCCGAGATCGCGAAGAGTTGCGTTGGTGATATAGGCCAGATCCGGCAGCGTGTTGACGAGCGTCCCGTCCAGATCGAATAATACCGCGCGGATCATTTAAAATGCCCAGGTTCCGTTTTTAAATACCATCACTTCGGAGCCGTCCTTTCTGATGCCCGTGATCTTCAGATCCTTCGTCCCGACCATGAAGTCCACGTGGTTCATCGATGTGTTGCCGCCGTGCGCGTGCAGCTCGTCTTCCGACATGTCCGCTCCGCCCTCGAGATTCGTTTCATAGCAGTTCCCGAGTGCGAAATGGCAGGCGGCGTTTTCGTCAAAGAGGGTTTCCAGGAAAAGGATGCCCTGCTTCGCAACCGGCGAAGGATAAGGCACAAGCGCGCACTCGCCGAGGCGCCTTGAGCCTTCGTCGGACTCCAGAAGCGAAGTCAGGCAGTCTTTCCCCTTTTCGGCGTCGTAATCCACCACTTTTCCGTCGTGGAAGGTAAAGCGGAAGTTTTCAATCAGGGTTCCGCGGTAGGACAGCGGCATCGCCGAAACGAGCGTCCCTTCCGCGCGGCGGTTATCCGGCATCGTGAAGACTTCTTCCGTCGGCATATTCGCGAAGAAACGGTCGCCGGTCGTCTTATCGATATCCGCGCCGCCTTCCCAGCGGTGGTTCTTTACGAGCCCGACCGTAAAATCGGTCCCGAGGCTGTTCGTGTAATGAAGAGAATCGAGCTGCCACTCGTTCAGAATCCGGCACTTTTCGGCCAGGGTGTCCGCGTGCTTCATCCAGGCTTCATAGGCGTCGCCGCTCCCGATCCGGACCGTCGCGAAGATCGCGTCCCAGAGGCGCGTCATTGCGGTATCCACGTTCATTTCCGGGAAGACCTTGGCCGCCCAGGCGCGCGAAGGAATCGCGAGCACCGTCCACTTCACGGCCATCGTGCTCTCGGCCTTGGTGAAATCCTTCAGGGCCTCGTGGGAAGCCTTCATGGCCGCCTCCTGCTTCTGAAGATCCACGCCCTTGAAGGCCTCGGGATCGGAGCCCGTAAGATAAATGAACGCGACGTCGGTCTTCGCGTAGGTATTCATCTCGAGCGCCTTCCACTCGGGGAAGTTCTCAAAAACCTCGAGCGGCGCGTAGTCGTAGCGGAGCCGCGCCACGACATCGTCCTGCCAGTGCACGACGACCTCCAGCGCCCCGGCAAGATAGGCTTCCTTCACCACCATCCGGCCGAATTCATAGCATTCTATCGGGCAGGAAAAATAAACCCGCTGACCTTTTCTTACGGCCGCGCCGGCCTTCACGATCAGACGGGCATATTCCGCCTGTTTCTCTTCAAATGTCATATCACACCTCATGAAAAGCAGTTCAAAAAAGCAGGAACCGCCTTATTTACAATAAATTTCGATTACCTTATCCGGCAGCGCCTTATGCACCAGGATACTGTTTTTCGCCTTGTTCTGCGCGTCGGAAAGCGTGAGCGGCAGGGTCTTCAGCTTGCCGATCGACTTCGGATCGCTGTCGAAAAGATCCTGCTCGGAGGCCTTCTGCAGCGTCGGCTTCTCGGAAATTCCGTACAGGCTCGCATAAATCAGAAGCGCGAAGGCAATGTACGGATTCGCCAGATTGTCCGGCGAGCGCAGCTCAAATCTCGTGTAGCCGCCGTAAGCCGGAATCCGGATCAGAGTCGAGCGGTTCGCGTCCGACCAGCTGATGTATTTCGGCGCGTTGTCACGCCCGAGCCGCTTGTAGGACTTCTTGTGCGGATTCAGGAAAAGCGTGATCTCTGAAATTTTCTGCAGAATCCCGGCGATGATATCCGGCGTGCGGTCCCGTCCGTCCTTCGATTCAATGGACATATTGACGTGCATGCTGTTCCCGGGAAGCTTGTCGAGCGGCTTCGGCGAAAAATCCGCCGTGAGACCGTGGCGGGAAGCGACAGAGCTTACAACCGCGCGGTAGGCAACGGCCGCGTCGGCCGCGCGCATCGGATCGTTGAAGCGGAACTTGATCTTGTTCTGCCCCGGTCCGCCCTCGTGGTAGGCGCACTCCGGCTGAATTCCCATCTTCCGTAAGTCCAGACAGATTTCCCTGCGGATCTTCTCGCAGCGGTCCTCCGGCTGCGAAGCCATATAGCCCGCGTGGTCGAAGGGCTGATGCGCCCCCTCGGTCCCGCCGTTTTCAAAGAGATAGAACTCGATGGCCGGCCCGAAATTGAACTTATAGCCGCGGCTTTCCGCCTCCTTCACGGCCTTCTCGAGAATCGCCCTGGGATCGTTTTCAAAGCGCGTCCCGTCCGGCAGATAGATATCCGCGCACATCCGCATCGCGGCGCCGAGCTCCTCGTCGGCCAGGCTCTGCGGCAGCCGGGAAAGCGTATCCGGAACCGGGATCGCGAGAAGGTCGATCTTCGTATCCAGATGGAAGCCCGCGACAAGCGAGGCGTCCAGCGGAATCCCGCTCTTCATGGCCCGTGAGAGCTCCGAAGGCATCACCGTGATATTGTGTTCCGTTCCGTAAATATCACAAAAGGAAAGGCAAACGAACTGTACCTCCTCCTTTTCGATCTCCTGCATCACCTCTTCAGGGCTCATGAACCGTTCCTCCTTCCAAAGAGCACGTAGTCAATTTTATTTTACCTGTAAACCGTCCTTCTGTCAACATTCTTCCCATCCGAGCACCCGCTTTTTCATGCCCTCGATATCCAGCACACCGTAAGCGAAGCCCTTTTTCACCAGCTCCTCCGGCACATATTCGTCATATTTTTCAAAGACGGGGTTTTCATTCGGATACACGAGCGTCATCGGATCGAAGTCCTTCCGGGCTTCCTCTCTTGTCACGCGGAAGAACTCCGCGGGAGAAGCATCCATCGTAAACTGCATAAAATACGGCCGCGAAGCGTTCAGGCCGCGAAGCCCGAGCCTCGATGCGCAGCGAAGCTTCAAGAAACGCTCGAGCGCGAGGAAGGCGTAGTTTCCGAGCCAGGGAAGGAGCGCGTACATCTTGCCCCCCAGAGGAATGAGCGGCGTCTGGTCCATGCCGGATTTCAGGAAGGTGCCGCGCGCTTCAAAGAGCCTCGCTACCGCGTGCCGCTTGAGGTACGGATAGGTCTTCTCCTCCAGAAGCACCTGCTGCATCCGCTCCAGAATCCGCGTATGGATATCGCCCGCGCAGTCGCCGAAGTAGGCCGGGACCGAGCCCTTCACGAGGCTGCAGTAGACTTCTCTTCTCTGGTGGTCCACCTCCTCCACCACCCAGACGCGTCCGGCGATCGCGATCTTGTCGCCTGCCGGCGGCGGCTTCACGATCGTCCCGAGCTGTTCCGGACCGGCGTGCACGGAGTATTCGATGTTCTCCTGGAAGACCGCGTAAAACTTGTAATTCGAGGTGATCCGCTCGCCCTTCAGGCCCACGATCAGGCCGCCGTTTTCCGTGCGCTCGATGTGCCCGGTCTCCAGTAGATGCGAAAGAAGGATCCGGTAATCGTCCTGCGTGATCCGCCGGAAGGCCGCAAGCGTCAGCACCCGCGAGGCGAGCTCCGCCGGCGTCATCTCGCCGGAGGACGCCAGCGTACTCATCGTCTGATGATAGAGCAGGCTGTAGGGAAGACGGTCCGTCTTCGGTGGCTCCACAAAACGCTCCTCCAGATACAGCTGGACAAGCGCGATTCCCTGGATGAGGTACCACGGAATCAGCTCCGGCAGCATCGCGCGCGCCTCCGCGTGCTCCTCCCGCATCACGAAGTGCATCTCGGCCGGGTCCCCCCGCCGTCCGGTGCGTCCCATGCGTTGCAGGAAGCCCGAGACCGTAAAGGGCGCGTCGATCTGAAAGGCGCGCTCCAGCTTCCCGATGTCGATTCCGAGCTCCAGCGTCGCAGTCGCGCAGACCGACATCAGGGAGTCCTCGTCCTTCATATCCTCTTCCGCGCTCTCGCGGTAGGAGGCTGAGAGATTGCCGTGGTGGATCAGGAAGCGCTCCGGCTCGTGACGGAGCTCCGAATAGCGCCGGAGCATCTGGCAGACCGACTCGCATTCCTCGCGGGAATTCGTGAAAACCAGGCACTTGCGTCCCCGGGTGTGTTCGAAAATATAGGCAACGCCGGGGTCCGCGAGCTCCGGCGCCGTATCACTGGCTTCCTCCTCCGGAAGGAGTTCGTGCGCGGCTTCTCCCGTCACAAGCTCCGCGCCGTTTCCGCCGCGTCCGTTTCCTTCCCGCTCCGCTTTCAGCTCGTCCGCCTGCGGTCCGGAATTGTAGAAGTGCTCCATGGAAAGGCGCCAGGTCTCCTTCGGGCTCTCGAAGTGCGGGACGACCGTCCCTCTTCCGCTCCCGGCGGAAAGAAACTCCGCCGCGGCCTCCGGATCCCCGATTGTCGCGGAAAGCCCGATTCTCCTCGGGCTGCAGCCGGCAAGTCTTGACAGCCGCTCGATCAGACAGAAGGTCTGCGCGCCGCGGTCGCCGCGAAGGAGCGAGTGAATCTCGTCGATCACGATGAAGCGAAGATCCGCGAAAAGCGACGGCACCTCCATGTGCTTGTTGATGAGCAGCGATTCCAACGACTCCGGCGTGATCTGCAGGATACCGGAGGGGTTTTTCATCAGCTTTCTCTTCGCGGAATCCGCCACATCTCCGTGCCAGCGCGTGACCCGGATGCCGGCCTCCTCCGCAATCTCGGTGAGCCGCCCGAACTGGTCGTTGATGAGCGCTTTAAGAGGCGCGATATACAGCGCGCCGACGCTTAAAGGCGGCTCCTCCGAAAGGAGCGTCAGGATCGGGAAGAAGGCGGCTTCCGTCTTTCCCGAGGCCGTCGAGGCCGCGAGAAGGACGTTCTCCTCCGTACCGAAAATCGCCTCCCCGGCCGCGTTCTGCACGGCCCTCAGGGTCTGCCAGCCGTTCTCAAAAATATAATCCTGTATAAACGGCGCATAGCGCGAAAATACATCCATCTCTCATCCCCAACTTTTCACGGATCAAACCGTGAACTCAGCAAACTCTTCCTCCGCCCGGTCCGATACGGCCCCGGATTTCGCATAGGAGAATTTCTCCGACGAGAGCACCTCCTCAGCCGTCATCCCCGGATGCTGGTACAGAAGGTCAAGAAGCTCGATAAAATCGCGGATCACCTCACGCGGCGTGATATTCTGGTCCGCGCCGATCCTTCCGAATTCCAGGCGGATGAAGTCCGCGAGATTCTCCGTCGAAAGCGAGCGCGGATAGCCGTAGAGATCCGCGTGCATATCCGCAAGCTTTTCCGCGAGCACCAGCATTTCCTCCGCGGAAAGCGCCTCAAGCCGGATGACCGGCGCGAGAAGATCCCTGACGCCCGGCCGGGAGAACTTTCCTTCCGAAAGCCGCGAGCGAAGCGCCTCATAGCTGTAAATGCCGCGCCGCCGGTCTTCAAGCGCCTGCGGCGTCGCCCCCATCAGGATGCCGAGGTACGAGGCCTTTCCCTGCAGGGCGTCATTGTACATCGTGAGCAGCTTCTCGTAATTATACTGGCGCGTGATCGAATTCGGAATCTTGTAAATGTTCACGAGCTCGTCGATCATGATCATCATGCCGGAATAGCCCGCCAGCCGGAAGAAGCCGGCGAAGAGCTTCAGATAGTCGTACCAGTCGTCGTCCGTAATGATGATATTCACGCCAAGCTCCTGGCGCGCCTCGCTTTTCAGGCTGTATTCTCCGCGGAACCATTTGACGACGGCCGCCTTTTTCTCCTCCTCCCCGTCCGTATAGGCGTGGTAGTAGGCCGACAGGAGCTTCGCGAATTCGAAACCGTGCACGAGCTCGCTGACGGAGGAGGTCACTTCCACGATTTTCCGGTCTACGAGCCGCGTAAATCCCTCGTCCCCGGGCATCAGCCCGCTTTCCTTCGCAGCTTCCGCCTCGGCGTTCATGATCCAGCGGTCGAGGATCAGGGTCAGCGCCCCGCCCTCGGGCTTCGTCTTCGTCGAGAGATTGCCGATGAGCTCCCGGTAGGTCGCAAGGCCCTGTCCGCGCGTTCCCGAGAGCCGCCGCTCCGGCGACAGATCCGCATCCGCCACCACGAAGCCGCGGTCCATCACGTAATTCCGGATCGTCTGCAGGAGAAAGCTTTTTCCCGAGCCGTAGCGCCCGACGATAAAGCGGAAGGACGCGCCGCCCTCCGAAATGATCTCCACGTCGTGAAGAAGCGCCTCGATTTCATGCTTCCGTCCGACCGTAATATACGGCAGCCCGATGCGCGGCACCACGCCGCCCTTCAGCGAATTCAGGACGGTCTGCGCGATGCGCCTCGGGACCTTTCTGTTTGCTTCACTCATCTTTTACAAACCTCCGAGAAGAAAGGCGATATCCTCTCTGTAATCATCGACGAGAAGGAGCCGGTCGTCCATGCAGAGAAGAACCGTGTCTCCGATCTCATCGTAAAGCGCTTCATTGATTTCATCCGCCGCGATGGACGGCAGCAGCCGCTTCCGCTTCAGGATGGCTTCCGGAGAACTTCCCGAAAGGAGCGCCGTCAGGATTTCCCGCTGGACCGGGCTTAGGGGAGAGTCCGGAGCAGCAGGCAAAGGAGAAAAGGCTTCCGGCGTCCGGCCTTCCGTTTCCGGCGTCCGGTCTTCCGCTTTCGAAGAAGCCGGGGGATTTTCCGCTGCCGGGCCTTCTGTTCCGGCGGTTTCCTTCACCGGGGCTTCTTCCAGAAGTTCCTCCTCCGTGAGCAGGCTGTCCCTTGTTTCTTCCGCCGCCTTCCGGATGGCCTCGAGGCCGGAAAAATCAATGACGATCTTCGGTCTCTTCGCCTCTTTGTCTTCTTCAATCACTTCTTCAATCAGGGGAATGGCCCAGGCTTCCTCCGGTCTTTCCTTCAGCGCGGCGCCGGTCTTCAGATACCGCCGAAACAGCCGGTCCGCCGCGTGCCAGAGGATCTTCAGGCGGCTTCTGTCGATGTAGAGATCCGCAAAACACTCTTCGGTAAAGCGGCCGCCGCGGCAGCGGTAGGCGCGGCACTTTCCGAGACGGATCTCCCGGTCCGGGATTTTCGTTTCGGAAGTCCATACCGCGTTTGCAAAAGGATGCCAGGGAAACTCCCGAATTTCGCCAAAGGACAGCGTAAAGAGGTCTTTGCCGTTCTCAAAAGACTCCTGAGCGGCCTTCCGCCAAAGAGCGGCGAAGAGCCGCGCTCCGCGCGCGCCCTCCTTGGAAAGGACCGGTGTCTTCTCCGGCTTTGAGCCCGCAAAGTACGCAAGGGCCCGGCAGACTTCTATATCCTCCTCTTCCTCCGGCTCGCGAAGGACGGCGATCATCCGGTCCCGTTCCAGCATTCCGGCGTCCGCCGCCTGAAGGATCATCTCCTCCGGAAGGCCCTGAAGGATCGTGAATTCGAACATCCACCGCCGCAGGTTTTTCCGCATGGCGGCGTCTCCGAAGCCCCGGTCGAGATACCCGGCTTCAAATTCCGCCATCCTCCGGAAGGCTTCCGCGGCCGTATCCGTGCCGATGCCGTTCAAAAGCTCGTACAGGTACAGATAAGCCATGGAATCCGGAATTTTGCGGAAATCGCCCTTCCTCGCCTTCGTCCGCCAGGAAAAATAGCCCCTCAGCTGCCGGACGTTCAGATCGTGGTAGGTCGGGAAATAGTGCGTAAAGCTTCCGTTCCAGTCATAATCATCCTCATAGTCCGCCATAAGGCGTCCCTGCCGGACAAAATTCCGGCATTTTTCCTCGAAGGAGCCGCGTCCGAAGCGGTACTCGCGCACCATTTCGAGTATGCGCGGCGGAACTTCTTCCCCGTAAAGCTCGGGAGTTCTGCCGCTTCGAAGGCTGCCGAACCGAAGCTGTTCCCCCTTTCGGAGGCTGCCGCCTTCCGCATTCCCGCCCCTTCGGAGGGCTCCCGGGCGGCGCTCCCCGAAGGAAATCGCCGTATCGTGATAAACGGGACCCGATTCCTTCGGTGCCTCTTTCTTCTGAAAATCCCCGAAGCCCTTCCGGATCCCGGGGTGCTCGAGAAGCTCGGCGCCCCGTTTCCCCGCAAGCGCCACCGCCGTATCGAAGAGCGCGAGCACCGCCTCCGCGTCCGTATCCTCATCGAATCGTACCCCGAGCCACCTCGGCCCCTTCATGCGAAACGGCTCGGAAAAGTACGGCGCCGGATGCGTTTCCAGAATCTCCCGACCGCATTTTAAGTCGCAGCACTCCGATTCCTCGCCCGTTCCGACGTCAAACCTTCGCATGAGGAGAGCGATCCACTTCTTTCCCACCGGCTCCGAAAGCACGGAAAAGCCGGGAAAATCAGCCCATTTGTGATCTTCCCGGATTCCGTATTTTTCTTCCGCGTACGCGGTGAGCTCCGAAAGGCGCAATTCAATCCTCCGTTTGCTTTCAGTTTTCCTTCAGCATCCGCTTCAGGTACTGGCCGGTGTAGCTCTTTTCGCAGGCAGCCACCTCTTCCGGCGTTCCCTGCACCACGACGGTTCCGCCCGCGTCTCCGCCGTCCGGACCCATGTCGATAATATAGTCCGCCGATTTCACGACGTCCAGATTGTGCTCGATCACGATGACCGTATTACCGCCCTCCGTGAGCCGCTGCAGGATTTCGATCAGCTTGTGCACGTCCGCGAAATGCAGGCCCGTCGTCGGCTCGTCCAGCACATAGACCGTCCGTCCGGTCGAGCGCCGGGAAAGCTGCTCCGCGAGCTTGATCCGCTGCGCCTCGCCGCCCGAGAGCTCGGTCGAGGGCTGTCCGAGACGGATATAGGAAAGGCCGACGTCATAGAGCGTCTGGATCTTGTCCCGGATCGAAGGCACGGCCTGGAAGAAGTCCAGCGCCTCCTCGACCGTCATGTTCAGAACGTCATAAATATTCTTTCCCTTGTAGAGAACCTCGAGCGTCTCCCGGTTGTAGCGTTTGCCGCCGCAGACCTCGCAGGGCACATAGACGTCCGGCAGGAAGTGCATCTGGATCTTGATGATGCCGTCGCCCGAGCAGGACTCGCAGCGCCCGCCCTTTACATTGAAGCTGAAGCGGCCCTTGGTGTAGCCTCTCGCCTTCGCCTCCGTCGTCTGGGCGAAAAGGTCCCGGATCTGGTCGAAAACGCCGGTATAGGTCGCCGGGTTCGAGCGCGGTGTGCGCCCGATCGGGCTCTGGTCGATGACGATGATCTTGTCGAGCGCTTCCGTTCCGCGGATTTCCCGGTGCTTTCCGGGGATCGTCCGCGCGCGGTTCAGCGTCCGGAGCAGGCTTTTACTGAGGATTTCGTCCACCAGCGAGGACTTTCCGGAGCCCGAAACGCCCGTCACGCAGGTAAAGACGCCGAGCGGGAATTCCACGTCGATCTTCTTCAGGTTGTTTTCCTCGGCGCCGACGACCGTCAGCTTTCCGGTCGGCACGCGGCGCTTCTTCGGGATCGGAATGCGGATCCTGCCGGAAAGGTAGTCGCCGGTGATGGACTCGCTGCAGTTCATGATGTCCTCAACCGTGCCCTTTGCGACGACCGTACCGCCGTGCTCGCCGGCCCCCGGCCCGATATCCACGATATAATCCGACTGCCGCATCGTATCCTCGTCGTGTTCGACGACAATAACGGTATTCCCGAGATCCCTCAGTGCTTTAAGCGTCGCGAGCAGCTTGTCGTTATCCTTCTGGTGCAGGCCGATCGAGGGCTCGTCGAGGATGTACGCGACGCCCACGAGGCCGGAGCCGATCTGGGTGGCCAGCCGGATCCGCTGCGCCTCGCCGCCCGAAAGCGTCGCCGTCGCGCGGGTCAGCGACAGGTAATCGAGTCCCACGTCCTTCATGAAGCGGAGTCTGGAGTTGACCTCCTTCAGGATTTCTCCGCCGATCATCTGCTGGTTCTCGGAAAGCGTCCAGCTTCCGACCTCTCCGATCATATCCCGCACCGGCATATCGGTGAGCTCATAGATGTTCTTCCCTTCAATCGTCACGGCCAGCGAGGATTTCTTGAGCCGCATGCCGCCGCAGTCCGTGCAGGGCGAGATGCGCATATAGCTTTCGTACTCCGCCTTCTGGGTCTCGGAAAAGGTTTCTTTGTAGCGGCGGTTCACGTT
Organism: uncultured Lachnospiraceae bacterium; assembly: GCA_946632055.1. GTDB lineage: Bacteria > Bacillota > Clostridia > Lachnospirales > Lachnospiraceae > UBA1267. The sequence goes on along the minus strand of CAMPAR010000030.1, from coordinate 7,328 downwards.
TTCGATCAGGCCCTCAAAGGCAATCGGATAGACGCCCTGCCCGCGCTGGCTCTTGTAGTGGACGTTGACCTTTTCCTGGGTTCCGTAGATCAGGATGTCATGGATCTTCTTCGGATACTGCTCAAAGGGAGTATCCAGGTCGAATTTGAAATGATCGCAGAGGGCCTGCAGCGTGGCGTTCGTAAAGGAGCCCTTCTGGTGCGCGCTCTGCCAGCCCGTCACCGCGATCGCGCCCTGATTGATGGAAAGCGACTTGTCCGGAATCATCAGGTCCTCGTCGAATTCCATCTTGTAGCCGAGGCCGAAGCAGGTCGGGCAGGCGCCGAAGGGATTGTTGAAGGAAAAGCTCCGCGGCTCGATTTCCTCAATCGAAATCTCGCAGTCCGGGCAGGCGAAGTTCTGCGAAAAACGCATCTCCGTCCCGTCGTCCGGCGATGCGACGATCGCGAGGCCGTCCGCGAGCTCCATCGCGTTCTCCAGCGATCCCGCAAGGCGCGTCTCAATGCCTTCACGGACCACCAGACGGTCGATGACGATCTCGATATTGTGCTTGACGTTCTTATCAAGCGTGATTTCCTCGGAAAGCTCATACTGGTAGCCGTCGATCCGCACGCGCACGTAGCCGGACTTCTTCGCCTGATCGAGAAGCTTCTCATGCCGGCCCTTCTTGCCGCGCACGACCGGCGCGACGACGAGAATCCGCGTCCGCTCCGGAAGCTTCATCACGGCGTCCACCATCTGGTCGACCGACTGCTTCTTGATTTCCCGGCCGCACTTCGGACAGTGCGGGATGCCGATCCTGGCGTAGAGAAGGCGCAGATAGTCGTAGATTTCCGTCACCGTTCCGACGGTCGAGCGCGGGTTCCGGTTGGTGGTCTTCTGGTCAATCGAGATCGCCGGCGGCAGACCCTCGATCGACTGTACGGCCGGCTTCTCCATCCGGCCGAGGAACATCCGCGCATAGGAGGACAGCGACTCCATGTAACGCCGCTGCCCTTCCGCATAAATCGTATCAAAGGCAAGTGAAGACTTGCCGGATCCCGAAAGCCCGGTCAGCACGACCAGCTCGTCGCGCGGGATGTCGAGATCAATATTCTTCAGGTTGTGCTCGCGCGCCCCCCGGATCTTAATCAGATGTGATGCCATTCTTTCCTCTGTCTTCTAATCATTCAAATATACCGAAAGCTCCCGGATCTTGTCCCGAAGCTCCATCGCGGCTTCGAAGTTGAGATCCGCCGCTGCCTTCTTCATCTGCTTCTCCATCGTCTGAAGCAGCTTCTCGAGTTCCTTGCGGTTCATCGACTCCGGATCCTTCTCGAGCTTGTCTCCGGCCGAGGCGGCCTGCTTCGAGATGCTGATCAGGTCCCGGACGGCCTTTTTGATCGTCGTCGGCGTGATGTGGTGTTCTTCGTTGTACTTCTCCTGAATCTCCCGGCGCCGGTTGGTCTCGGAGATCGCCCGCTTCATCGAATCCGTCATCGTATCCGCGTACATGACGACGTGCCCTTCGGCGTTTCTCGCCGCGCGGCCGATCGTCTGGATCAGCGAAGTCTCCGAACGCAGGAAGCCTTCCTTGTCGGCGTCGATAATCGCCACCAGCGCGATCTCCGGAATGTCCAGACCCTCCCTGAGGAGGTTGATGCCGACCAGCACGTCGAAGACGTCGAGCCGCATGTCCCGGATGATTTCGGCGCGCTCCAGCGTATCGATATCCGAATGCAGGTAGCGCACCCGGATTCCGGCGTCGTGCAGATAGTCCGTCAGGTCCTCCGCCATCTTCTTCGTGAGCGTCGTGACGAGCACCTTGTTCCCGGCCTTCGTCGTCTTCCGGATTTCCCCGATGAGGTCGTCGATCTGCCCCTTCACAGGCCGCACGTCGACCTTCGGATCGAGAAGCCCCGTCGGCCGGATGACCTGCTCCGTCCGGAGAAGCTCATGCGCCTCCTCATACGGGCCCGGCGTCGCGGACACAAACATCAGCTGGTCGATTTTTCCCTCGAATTCCCCGAAGGAGAGCGGGCGGTTGTCCATCGCCGAGGGCAGACGGAAGCCGTAGTCGATCAGGGTCTGCTTCCTCCGTAGATTCCCGTTGAACATGCCGTTCAGCTGCGGAATCGTCATGTGGCTCTCGTCCACGATGATCAGGAAATCATCGGGGAAGTAGTCGATCAGCGTATAGGGCGGCGCGCCGGCCGGAAGCCCCGTAAGATACCGGGTGTAGTTCTCGATCCCGGAGCAGAAGCCGGTCTCCCGCATCATTTCCACGTCAAACTGGGTGCGCTCCTTGATTCTCTGCGCCTCCACCAGCTTGTCGTCCTGCCTAAACTCCGTGATCCTTTCCGCGAGATCTTTCTCGATCTCCTCCGTCGCCCGCATCAGTTTTTCATGCTGCACGACATAGTTGGAGGTCGGGAAGAAGGCCGCGTGCTCGAGCGTATTCAGTACCTCGCCCGTCAGCGGATCGAATTCGCAGATCCGGTCGATCTCGTCGCCGAAAAATTCGACCCTTACGGCCTTTTCGCTGGTCTCCGCGGGGAAAATCTCGACCACGTCGCCGCGGACGCGGAAAGTGCCCCTTTTGAACTCCATCTGGGCTCTTTCGTACTGGTTCCTCACGAGCTCGTGGATCACCTCATCCCGGTCCTTCATCATGCCCGGCCGAAGCGACACCACCATGTTCGCGTAGTCCACGGGAGAGCCCAGACCGTAGATGCAGGATACGGACGCGACGATCACGACGTCCCGTCTCTCCACGAGCGACATCGTCGCGGAAAGCCTCAGCTTGTCGATCTCGTCATTGATGGAGCTGTCCTTCTCAATGTAGGTATCGGTCTGCGGAATGTAGGCTTCGGGCTGATAATAATCGTAATAGGACACAAAGTATTCCACGGCGTTTTCCGGGAAGAATTCCTTCATTTCCCCGTAGAGCTGGCCCGCCAGCGTCTTATTGTGCGAAATGATCAGCGTCGGCTTGTTGAGCGCCGCGATCACGTTCGCCATCGTAAAGGTCTTTCCGGAACCCGTCACGCCGAGAAGCGTCTGAAACTGGTTCCCCTCTTTAAATCCCTTCACAAGCTCCGCGATCGCCTGCGGCTGGTCGCCGGTCGGCTGATATTCGCTGTGCAGTACAAAATGATCCATTCCGTTCTCCGATTCGAATATTTGTTCGCTTTCCAGTATACCACATTCTTCGCGAATCGTCTACAGGAAAATCATCGCCGCAGCCGGAGTCATTCGGGATGACGTACGAAAAGAGCTCGTCCATAAGCCCGGCGTAAAGCGCGGTCTTTCTGATGTGAGAACAACCCCCCGGAATTCAAAGCGCGGCAGAACCGCCGTCCCTAAATTCCGGGGGAATGAACCGATATCCTCTTATCCCGGGCGGACGCGCCTTTTTCCCCGGGGTCAGTTGCCCATAAGCTCCGTCACCGCGTCGATCGCCGCCTGCAGCTGCAGGTCCTCTTCCGAATCCGCAGGCTGCTCCACGACGACGTCCGGCGTAATGCCGACTTCATGAATACAGACGCCGTTCGGGGTGTAGTAGCGTGAGGTCGTCACCTTGATCGCCGAGCCGTCCGGGAGCTGCATGATGGTCTGGACGATGCCCTTTCCGAAGGTCTGCGTACCGACGATGACTGCCTTGTCATAATCCTGCATCGCTCCGGTGAAGATTTCCGAGGCGGAGGCGGAATAGCCGTTGACGAGAACCGCCGTCGGGACGTCGAGGTCGCAGGCCTCGTCGGAATACAGATAATCCTTCTTGCCGTCCTTCGTTTCCGTATAGGTGATGACGCCTTCCGGAAGCATCCGGTCCAGAATGTCCGCAACAATGTCGAGCCGGCCGCCGCCGTTCGAGCGGATATCCACGATAAGCGCCTTCATTCCCTGCGCCTTCAGGTCGCTGAAGGCTTCCATGTACTGGTCGTAGGTCACGCCGTCGAAGGAATTCATGGAAATATAGCCGATGCTGTTCTCGAGCATTTCATGCGTCACCGTTTCGACATTGATGACCGCGCGGGTAATCGAGAGATCAAAGGTCCGGTTCTCCGAAGAGCGGTAAACCGTGACCGTCACTTCCGTCCCGGTCTCGCCCCGGATCTTGGATACGGCAAGGTCGAGGTCCATCTGGGAAATATCCTCGCCCTCCACCTTGGTGATGAGGTCCTCCTCCCGCATTCCGGCCGCATAGGCCGGCGCGCTCTCGTAGGGACGCACCACGCGGATATAACCGGTGGCCTCGTCCTTCTGGACAAGTACGCCGATGCCGCTGAAGGTGCCGTTTAAGGACTCCATCAGGTCCTTGTATTCCTCCGGCGTATAGTAAACCGTATAGGGATCGCCAAAGGAATCGACATAGCCCTTCACGATGCCCGACTCGGTATCCACGTCCATGTCAAAGAGAAAATCCTTCTTCAGAATTTGCTCGATGGCGTTGATCTTGCTGACGGCGTTCTCCACGTCGCTACCGCCCCGCTGCAGAAGCCGTCCCCCGAAGATTCCGATAATGATCATCACCGCGAGGAACAAGACGCCGGCTCCCGCGGCAAAGCCGATGGCAAAAAACAGGCCGCGAAGCGCCGGGCCTCTCTTCGGCTCCTTCTTCGGGGCCGGAATCTGGTATATATTTTCTTCACTCATGTTCGTAAAACCGTTACTCCTGTGTTTCCATATAGTGCATGTACTTGACAACCATCAGCGCGATCTTGAAGGTGATGGCGTCGTCAAAGACCCGAAGATCGAGCCCGGTCATCTTCTGAAGCTTGTCGAGACGGTAGACCAGCGTATTCCGGTGGATATACAGCTGACGCGAGGTCTCGGACACGTTCAGGTTGTTGTCGAAGAACTGGTTGATCGTCGCGAGCGTCTCCTCGTCGTAGTTCTCCGGCGAATCGCCGTGGAAAATCTCCTCGATGAACATGCGGCACATCGGAAGCGGCAGCTGGTAGATCAGGCGGCCGATGCCGAGCGAGGCGTAGGAGATCACGTTCTGCTCCGGCGTGAAGATCTTGCCGACGCTTAAGGCAATCTGCGCCTCCTTGTAGGAATTGGAGACCTTGCGGATTTCGTTCGCCACGTTGCCGAAGGCGATCCGCACCTGGCTCATCGCCTCGGTATTCAGATGGTCGGCCATCTCCTCGGCAATCTCCATCAGATTCTCTTCCGTCTCGTTTTCCTGAAGCTCCTTGACCAGGATAATGTTGCTTTCGTCGATGGTCGTGATAAAGTCGTTCTCGCTCTCCGAGAACATCGACCGGATGGTTTCGAGCGCCGTGGAATCGTCCTTCTTGCGCGTCTCGATCATGAAGGCTACGCGTCTGGAGTGCGTATCGATGTGCAGCTTCTTCGCGCGGTTGTAGATGTCCACAAGGAGCAGATTGTCCAGCAGCAGGTTCTTGATGAAGTTGTCCTTGTCAAAGCGCTCCTGATGCGCCGAGATCAGTGCCTCGAGCTGCATCACCGTCATCTGCCCCATGACCATGGATTCCTTGCCCGTCGCGCAGGAAAGGATGTATTCGAGGCGGTTTCCGTCATTCACCCTGAAATAATACTTGTTGTCAAACTCCTGCACTTCCCGGTCATTCAGGAATTTCAGGACATTTTTCACATCATCGTTCTTTCGGACGCTGACCGGCGTAATCAGCATGCCGTCCATCGTGTAGACCTGGAAGTCTACGCCGGACACTTCTCGGATTCTCTGCAGAGTATCTTTGATCACCTGATTTGATACCATATTTTCACCTCATCCTTTATATAATGGAACTGAATCCTTTGTTACGATTTTATCATAACCTATTTTGGCGAAAAAATAAAGGGGAATGTGTGAAATTTCACACATTCCCCTCATTTATCAGAATGATTTGTTCAATTAGAACAGGGCAATCTCCGTATCCTTGTCAAATGCATGGATGTGATCCATGTTGATAACAAGCGAAACTTCAGAGCCGGGTCTTGCGGTCGTAGCCGGATCCACACGGGCGGTCATGTTCACATCGCCGAGATCGAAGTACAGGAATACTTCAGCACCCAGAAGCTCGTAAACACGAACGGTCGAGTTGATGGCGTTCTCCGTTCCCTTCGGAACTTCAGACAGATCTTCCGGACGGAAACCGAAGCAGACTTCCTTGCCTACATAGCCGCCGTCTTTCAGGATCGCGCCCTTGTCAGCCGGGATCTTGATCTTCTCGCCGTCAGGCAGAACGAAGGCAACGCTGTCGCCGGCTGCTTCAACCGGGCAGTCGATGAGGTTCATCTGCGGAGAGCCGATGAATCCTGCAACGAACTTGTTGCCAGGGTTGGAGTACAGTACGTTCGGAGAGTCAACCTGCTGGATGATACCGTCCTTCATAACGACGATACGGGTACCAAGCGTCATAGCCTCGGTCTGGTCATGGGTAACGTAGATGATCGTGGTTCCCAGGCGCTGATGCAGCTTGGAAATCTCAATTCTCATCTGAACACGGAGCTTCGCATCCAGGTTGGAAAGCGGCTCGTCCATGAGGAATACCTTGGGCTGACGAACGATAGCACGTCCCATGGCAACACGCTGTCTCTGACCACCGGAAAGAGCCTTCGGCTTACGGTCAAGAAGATGCTCAATGTCAAGGATCTTCGCTGCTTCGTGCACGGACTTATCAATTTCAGCCTTCGGAACTTTACGAAGCTTCAGGCCGAATGCCATGTTGTCATACACGGACATATGCGGATACAGAGCGTAGTTCTGGAAAACCATGGCGATATCTCTGTCCTTCGGCTCCACATCGTTGACGAGCTTGTCGCCGATGTAGCATTCGCCGCCGCTGATCTCCTCAAGGCCTGCGATCATACGAAGAGTCGTAGATTTTCCGCATCCTGAAGGACCGACGAAAATGATAAATTCCTTGTCTTCGATCTCAAGGTTGAAATCCTTAACAGCTACGAAGCCATTGGAATATACCTTGGTGATGTTTCTTAACGATAACCCTGCCATAATTAAAAATCCTCCTGATTGGTGTAAGGTCCGCCTTTCAAGGCGGATGAACTTTAGATGCTATAATAATACACTTTTCACCGAAAAAATGCTATATTCTGAATATACAAAGATTGGGATTTGAATTTGTATATTATAAACAAACAGCGGAAAAGGGGGTCAACAAAACCCTTTCCCGCCGTATTTTTATCAGTGATTTTTACCAAAGGCGTCCTGATTCGCCACGGGGCTCGAGCGCTTCTCGATGTTCGCCCTGCGGTGGGACAGCGCCGCGAGGGAAATCTCAATATCTTCGCGGGCTTCGTTCTCGTTGAAGCAGCCGACCGTCACCATGTCGCAGTCGCGGATCGTCGCCCACGAG
>CAMPAR010000029.1 GCA_946632055.1 uncultured Lachnospiraceae bacterium | reverse complement strand
ATTCCGTATGTTTTCTATCACTTCAGGGAGGGAGAGAACGGGCCTTCTTTCCGAAAGTGAAACAGGTTTTATGATGCCGCGGTTTTCGGTGCTTGCCGCGGATCGGAACGGGCTTACGGTTTTTGTAAGCTTCAGCGAACAGGGAGTCCGTGGGAAAATCATTTTCCTGCCGATCGAGGAAGAAGAAATCAGAATCCTCGCAGAGGAAGAGTAGTCATCAGAAGAAAGGAGGACGCCTGCCATGGAGGACAGTGAGATCATTGAATTATATTTCGCGCGGGATGAGCAGGCCATCCGGGAAACTTCGGACAAGTACTCGGCCTACCTGCAGAAAATCGCGAAGAATATCCTCGGAAACGCGGAGGATGCGCGGGAATGCGAAAACGATACCTACCTGAAGGTCTGGAATTCGATTCCGCCGGCAAATCCGCCGGTATTCAGCGCCTATATCGGCAAAATCGTCCGGGAAGCGGCGATTGACCGCTGGAGACTGCTGCACCGAAAGAAACGGGGAGGCGACGTCCTGTTTGAATCGCTTCAGGAACTGAATGACGCGGTTCCTGCGGGCAGTACGACCGAGGAGATCGTGGAAAGCCGCCTTCTCGCGGCCCGAATCAGTGATTATCTGAAGACCTGCACGAAGGATGTGCGGACAGTTTTCCTGATGCGCTATTTCTATCTGGATTCCCTGCTGGATATCAGCCGGGCGACCGGCTTCTCGCTCGGTAAAATCAAAAGCATCCTGTTCCGCGCAAGGGCCGGACTGAAGGAATATCTCGGAAAGGAGGGATATACGGTATGAACAATGAAGATCTTTTGAATGCAATGTCTGATATCGATCCGAAGCTTTTGCAGGAGTGTTATAATGCGCGCAAGGTCCGCCGCTCCTCCTCGTTCCGTACGGGGATCCTGATACTTGTGGCAGCCGGTATCCTGTTCACGATTCTTTCGACGGTTTTCCTGTCCCTGAAAATGCGCGGGGATGCGACGGCGGCTTCGAAAGAAAGCGAGACGGCGGATTCCGAGGAAAGATCTGAGGAAACTTCCTCCTCGGATGTCGTCGTTCTGGAGCCTGTCCCGGTTTCCTCCGATCATCTCCTGAATTATCATGAGGAGATCACGGCTCCGTTCGCCGACACGGGCTATATCGGATTTTCTTCTGTATCTGCGATTCCGCAGGAAATCCGGAATCATATTGACGAGAAGGCCGCATGGACAGTTGCGGACGGCAGCGGACTTCAGGAAAACGGCACCCTGTACGGTCATGAATTTGAGCTTTCAGACACGCCCGCCGAGGCTTACGGATCAGACAGAAACGAAACGATGCTGCGCTTTACGGACACCTCGGATTCCTCGAATTATGTGGAAATCGTGATTTCATATGAGAACATCAGGGTCAGCGCCTATATCAAGGCGGATCTGCAGAACTATGACCCGAGCTCCTTCCTTCGGCTGGAACTCTGGACCGTATCAAAGCGGGAGAACGCCGTCCTGTTTACGATCGATATCAAGCCGGTTCCCGCCGAGGATATGACAGAACCCGTGTCATATGACTTCGGCCTGAATCTGATTCAGAATATTCCGGCCTCCGTCAGCGACTACGTGCGGCTGAATGAGGACAGAATCACGGAGATTCTGAAGGCTTCTCTTGACGAAGAGACCTTGTCCGGCGGTCCGGTGTATCTACTGAAGCCTTTCAGAATTTATGAGCCCTTAAAAGCGCTTGATATCCGGTACGGGATGTCTTATGAAAACGAGATCGTCACGGATTATTATTTCCCGGTGGTATCGGAAGACAGAATCCTGACCGTCCTCCTTTGCAGAATCAGTCTTCCCCGGACAGCGGAGGCGTATCTTGCGGGCGAATCGGAGATTACTCTTTCCGAAACGCCGGCAAAACTCGCGATTTTCCTGGACGAAGAAAAGGACCGGTCCTATCTTTTTGAAGATAACCATAACCGTCAGGTGGCAAGAACCTCCGGCATGTTCTCCTACAGCAGCCGCTACACGATCAACGCGGGAAAAGACACGCATGACAGCACGGAAACCGTATTTATGGACCTCACGGGGCTCCTGGAATGAAATCATGTGAAAACGCGGGCCTTAAAACACTTGCGGCTTCCCTGAAACTGTACTATAATCCTTTCAAAACGAACGGAATCGGGAAGGCTTTCTCTGATTCGTTTGTGAGCGACCGGAAAAAAACAGTTGTCTGAAGAAGGGAGAATGCGAAATGATCAGACTGGAGAAGGACCGGCTTGCGGTCACGATCGCAGAGCCGAATGTGGAAAACAATACCTACCGCTTTGACCGGGCGGGATTCATCACCTCGGTCGTTCTGGACGGAACGATTGAATTCTGCGGCGACGAGCACGGCGGCACGAACGGAGTCGGACTGTGTTCGGAGATCACGACGGACGTGGAGTCCTCCGAGGTGGAAATCGGAGCGAAATTCCCGAAATTCGGCGTGGGACTCCTGACCAAAAACGAAGACCGGCCGTATTTCTTCATGGGCCGGTACGAGACGGATCCTTTTGAAGTGCGGTATGAGTGCACCGGGAACAAGGCGGTGTTCTGCACCGAGCCGAAGGAAATCGACGGCTTTGCGCTTCGGCAGAAGAAAACCGTTTCCGTTCACGACAACGTCCTGAGCGTGGATTTCGAAGTGGAGAACGCGGGCTTCAGGGATTTCGAGTATTCCGAATACTGCCACAATTTCCTGACGCTGGACTTTGACGGAGTGAGAAACAGCTACAATCTGAACATGCAGATGGGCAACGCCTCCTTCCCCTATGAGTGGCGCCTGATGTACAGCCCCTCAAACCTTGTCATCTACGGGCGGGATTACTTCACCCCGCATCATCACAATATCTGGTCGCCGGGCTTCGTCATCTGTCCCGAGGTCTATTTTGTCCGGAAGCTTGCGCCGGGCGAGAAGGCCGCCTACCGAAGAGAGTACGAATTCGACGTCCTCCGGCACTGATAAAAACCGGCTGAGTTCAAATGCACTCAGCCGTTTTTTTATGGTCAGAATTTTACGATGCCCGCGGTGTAGTCATCCTTCAGGAGCGTGCCGAATTTCTTGTAGACGACGGCCCGGAAGATGTCGGAGGTCCGGACGTCGGTCATGAGAAGCTTCAGCGCCTTCGGGCTTAAGATGTTCTTCGCGTCCGCCATCTTGCTGATGATCGGAAGATTCGTATTGGCGCGGATTTCGGAGAAGAGCGGCGTCGCTTGCTGCCGGAAGCCGAGGATTCTCGCGTACATGCAGAAGTCTTCGTCGGTATATTCCTCCAGATCCGTCGCCTTGATTCCGAGGATCGTGTGGATCAGCGCCCGGTTGATCCGCGTGTGCGTGAAGGCCTTGGTCTTCAGCGCAGCGGACCACTCCTTGAAGCTGTAGCAGTCCGGAAGCAGGTTCCTCACGCGGTCCGCAAGCTCCGGCGCGAAGTCGAGATACTCCGTCAGCCGGTCGGTTTCATTCATCAGCTTGTACTGCAGGATCAGGGAAAAATCATCCGCCCGGACCGGCGTGCAGACACCGTATTTCATGGCAAATTCGCGCGCGGTATAGGGCGTGACGAAGGGCACGATCTTCTCGACGCCGTCCTCGGAATCGTAGAGCATTTCACGAAGCGCCGTCGCGGAAGCGACGTCCGCGAATTCGGCGTCCAGCGCGTTGTGCCTCGTTTTCCAGCGGTGGATCGTCATCGGCTTCATCGGCGAACCGAGGCGGTGCAGGGCGCGCAGATATTCGATGCCGAGGATGTTGTTCGGAGATTCGAGGAAATCCGAGAGGTTGTCAATCTGGTCTCCGAGATAAAAGTCGAGAGCCTGGGCGCGCGCGGCGGGAAAACTCATGCCGGTGCGAAGGGCGTCCTGCAGATATTCCTTGTAGGCCCGCGGCTCGTCGTTCAGAACCTCCGCAAGCTGCTGCAGCACCGTCAGATCCCCGGCTTCCGTGCCGAAGAGGATCGTATCGACGCAGCCGAGCTGATTTAAGAGGCTGACGGAAGCCATCGCGAAGGTTTCCGCGCTCGCGGTGGAGAAGAGCACAGGAATTTCGAGCACGAGATCCGCTCCTCCATCGAGAGCCATCCTCGTGCGCTCGTATTTGTCTATGACAGCAGGTGTCCCGCGCTGAACGTAGTTTCCGCTCATGGCGACGATCAGATAATCGCAGCCCGTCAGCCGACGCGCTTCCTGCATATGATGAATGTGACCGTTGTGAAAAGGATTGTATTCCGTGACCAGTCCGCAGATCTTCATAGCTCCTGACACCTCCTGTTTAGCTTATAAAACTACTCTAACACATAATTGATGGTTTGACAAGGAAAAAGTCAAGGAATTAACAAAGTGTCCGGCAGTTCCTTCCGTCCGATTGTATTTTGCCCTTGAAAAAGGCCGGAAACGAGTATATAATAAACAGACAGAAAACCTGCACATACGCTGCACGAGCGAAAGGAGCATTATTTACATGGCATTTATTGATGTGATTAAGGAAAAAGCAAAAAATGACGTGAAGACGATCGTTCTTCCCGAGGGCATGGACAGAAGAACCTGGGAAGGCGCTGTCAAGGCGAAAGCGGAAGGCCTTGCCGAGATTATCGTGCTGGCTACGCCCGCAATGGTGGAAGAGAACGCGAAAGACCTCGACATCAGCGGCCTGACCGTCATCGACCCGACCAATTCCGACAAGACGGATGAGTATATCGACCTTCTGGTGGAACTCCGGAAGAAAAAGGGCCTGGAGCGCCCGGATGCCGAGAAGATGGTCAAGGAAGACTTCACCTATTACGGCACGCTGATGATCAAGTCCGGCGACGCGGACGGCCTCGTTTCCGGCGCCTGCCATTCGACGGCGAACACCCTTCGCCCGGCGCTTCAGATCATCAAGACCAAGCCCGGCGTGAAGCTCGTCAGCTCCTTCTTCCTGATGGAAGTTCCGAACTGCGAATTCGGCAACAAGGGAACCTTTGTCTTCGCGGACTGCGGACTCGAGCCGAATCCGGATCCGGAAAAGCTTGTCGCGATCGCCGCTTCCTCCGCAGAATCCTATGAGAAGATGACCGGCGACAAGCCGATCGTTGCGATGCTTTCGCATTCCTCCTACGGCTCCGCCAAGAACGACGACGTTGCCAAGGTGCAGGCCGCGGTTCAGATTGCGAAAGAGCAGTATCCGCAGTACCTGATCGACGGCGAGCTGCAGCTCGATGCCGCGATCGTTCCGTCCGTCGGCGCGTCGAAGGCGCCTGCAAGCCCGGTTGCAGGAAAAGCCAACGTCCTGATCTTCCCGGACCTGGATGCAGGAAACATCGGCTACAAGCTGGTGCAGCGCCTCGCAAAGGCGGAAGCCTACGGCCCGGTCTGCCAGGGCATTGCAGCTCCGGTCAATGACCTTTCCCGCGGCTGCTCGAGCGACGATATCGTCGGCGTCATTGCGATTACCGCCGTACAGGCTCAGGGCTGAAGCCGGACAGGATTCCGTGTGAATCCTTAATTCAGAGTGACCGAAGCCGTTTCCAAAAGCTTTTGAAAGTTTTTCACAAAGGCTATTGCGAAGCGGCTTCATTTGTTGTATAATATTTTTTGGGGGATGGAGCACGAAGTGTGAAACGCTCCTGATATCAATTATAATTATAAATAATAGAAAAAGAAAAGGAGGCGCCCATATGGATGCAAAAATTGACGGAAGGATCATTGTAACGATCGGCCGTGAGAGCGGATCAGGCGGCAGAAAAATCGGACTTGCGCTTGCAGATGCGCTGGGCGTCAAGTGTTATGACAAGGAACTGATCAAGGTGGCTGCTTCCAACAGCGGACTTTGTGAAGATATTCTGGAGACACATGACGAGGTGCCGACAAGAAGCTTCCTGTATTCCCTCGTGATGGATACCTATTCGATGAGCTATCATGCGGGTCATGTGGATATGCCGATGGAGCAGAAGGTGTTCCTGGCCCAGTATAATGCCATCAAGAAGATCGCGGAAGAGGAAAGCTGCGTATTCGTCGGCCGCTGCGCGGACTATGCGCTCGAGGACGATCCGGACGTCGTCTCGGTATTCATTACCGGCGAGAAGGAAGACAAGATTCACCATGTCATGGAGACCTATGAATTCAACTATGACAAGGCGAAGGATTATGTGCAGAAAACCGACAAGCGCAGAAGCAATTATTACAATTACTACAGCAATAAGCGCTGGGGCGAGGCGCAGTCTTATGACCTTTGCCTGAACCGGAGCGTACTCGGCTTTGACGGCACTGTGGAAGCGATCGTCGAATTCATCAGATTAAAGAAAAAGTTCCAGGAACAGGCCAAGAAGTAAGCCTTTTTCTCTGAAAAAACCTGCCCGAAGGAAACAGATAACGCCTCCTTCGGGCAGGTTTTTTGATGAGAAGTGTTATTTTGCCTGCGGAATCTGCGGAATCCGAATCTTTTTCCCTGTCAGGCTTCCGGTTCGGCGGTTTCGATATCCTTTGTGGAAAGAAAGGCCAGAACGGAGTCGTCCCAGTACTTCTCAAGACTCCGGTCCATGGAGAAACCGTTATAGGATACGCCGGTCCGAAGGATCAGCGCCTGATCCCGGTACTGGATATTGATCGAGAGCGACGAGACCGGACAGCCTGTGAAGCCGGACTTCTGCACGATCGAGCGGGTGGACGAGGGCGAAGTGAGAAGCACGGTTTTAAAGGAAACGGGAAGCTTTTTTCCCTGCAGAAGGCGGAAGGCGGCTGGACGGATCTCGGACCAGCGGACATAGGGCTCTGAAAGCGCCTCTTCCTTTTCCGCTTCCTTCAGAAAGGCCTCGTTTTTGCGGCCTTCGATGATGGTCGTATACAGGGTTTCAAAGGATGCGTCATGCAGAAGGAAACGGTCAAAAGCGTCCTCGGAAAAGAGCAGGGAAGTGAAGCGGCCGACATTCACGATCTGAAGGTAAAGCATGAAAAAACCTCCGTTTGTACAGCACCTGGAATTTCACGGCTGGCTGGTCGAAAAGAGGGCGTTTTCATTCCTTCCGCAGGCCTTGCCGACGCTTTTCATTGTAACATCCCTGCGGCTCTTTTGCAACGAACTTTTTTCGGGAAATCAGTCGATTTCGATTGACGAAAGGTTGACATACTGGTATAGTTGGTGTGAGAAGTGTTACTGAAGCATAAGAAAAACCCATGGAGGTATTTCATGAAAAAAACGAATGTGTTATTTGCTGCTTCTGAGTGTGTCCCGTTTATAAAAACCGGCGGACTTGCGGATGTCGCAGGCTCGCTTCCCAAGTATTTTGATACTGAAAAATATGATGTCCGCGTGATGATGCCGAAGTACACCTGCATCAAGGAAAGCCTCCGGGAGAAGATGGAGTATGTGACCCATTTTTACACAGGCTTCTGCTGGCGGGATCAGTACGTCGGACTGTATCAGCTGAAGCTGGACGGCGTGCTGTTCTATTTCATCGACAGTGAATTTTACTTCAACGGATCCTGGCCCTACAGCAACGTCTACGACGACATCGAGAAGTTCTCCTTCTTCTCGCGCATGGTGCTGTCGGTCCTTCCGCTCCTTGACTGGAAGCCGGACATTATCCACTGCCATGACTGGCAGACGGGCCTCATCCCGGTTTACCTCAATGATTCCTTCCAGGGCGATCTGTACTATCATCACATGAAGACGATCTTTACGATCCACAACCTGAAGTTCCAGGGCACCTGGGACGTCCGGACGATGATGGAGAAGACCGGTCTTTCCGGCTATTATTTCACGCCGGACAAGCTCGAAGCCTACGGAAACGGCAATATGCTGAAGGGCGGCCTCGTTTACGCCGACCGCATTACGACGGTCTCGGACACCTATGCGGAAGAAATCAAGACCCCCTTCTACGGAGAAGGCATGGACGGACTCCTCCGGGCAAAAGCCGGTTCCCTCCGTGGCATCGTGAACGGAATCGATACGGATTTCTACAATCCGGAGAAGGATACCGATATCGCGAAGACCTACAGCATTAAAACTGCGCTGAAGGGGAAGGCCGCGAATAAGGAAGCGCTCCAGGAAGAGCTCGGCCTCGAGAAAAAGCCGGATGCCTTCATGGTCGGAATCGTATCGCGTCTCACGGATCAGAAGGGCTTCGACCTGATCGACTGCGTCATGCATGAAATCTGCGACCTTCCGAATATCCAGGTGGTGATCCTCGGCACCGGCGAAAAGCGCTACGAGGATATGTTCCGTTACTACGCGTCGCTGTATCCCGGAAAGGTGAGCGCGAACATCTATTACTCCGAAGCGCTTTCGCACCGGATTTACGCCGGATGCGACGCCTTCCTGATGCCTTCGCTCTTTGAGCCCTGCGGCCTGTCGCAGCTCATGTCGCTTCGCTACGGCACGCTTCCGATCGTCCGTGAAACGGGCGGCCTCAAGGATACCGTGGAAGCCTACAATGAAATCACGAATGAGGGCACAGGCTTCTCCTTCCGGAACTACAACGCGCACGAAATGCTCGGGATCATCCGCTACGCGAAGCACGTCTACGAGAACCAGCGCACGAACTGGGACGAGATGGTTGTCCGGGCGATGAAGCAGGACTTCTCCTGGGCCGCGTCCGCCAAGAAATATCAGGCGCTCTACGATGAACTCATGGAAGAGAAGATCGTCGAGGAAACGCCCGCCGATCTGTAAGAAAGAAAGAGGGTATCATAGGTGTCGCCAAAGCGAATTGCCGCATTCGTCCTGATCCTTGTGATCGCCGGAACCTTCGTCGGAATGATTGTTTCCCTGCTTTCGGGCAACAACAACCTGTTTTTCATTCTCGGCGGAGTTCTTGTCGGACTGGTAATCCTGGCGCTGTTCGTTCTGAAGCTTTTCAGAAGGGACAGTACGCCGGAAGAAAAGGACTGAAACACGGAATATGTCTTATATTATCACAACATCGGATTTAACCAAACAATATAAAGATGTGACTGCGGTAGACAGCGTCGACCTCCATGTGGAGGAAGGCGCTGTCTACGGACTGATTGGCAGAAACGGCGCCGGAAAGACGACGATTCTGAAAATGCTCTCGGGCCTCGCCTTTCCGACAGAGGGCTCGATCTCGATCGGGAATGATCACATCCGGAAGCCGCGCATCGGCGTGCTCATCGAGGAGCCGGGGCTGTATACCAGTCTGAGCGCGGTCAAAAACATGGAAATCAAGCGGATTGCGCTCGGCGTGCCGGGCTCGGAAAAGCGCTCGAGAGAGCTTCTCGAGTTCGTCGGACTCGCCAACTGGGCGGACGTCCGCTGCGGGAGCTTCTCTTTAGGCATGCGTCAGCGCCTGTCCATCGCGCTGGCCCTCTCCGGCGATCCGGACATCCTGATTCTCGACGAGCCGATCAACGGTCTGGATCCGCAGGGCATCCTGGATGTGCGCCGGATCCTGATGAAGCTCAGCAAGGAAGACGGGAAGACCATCCTGATTTCGAGTCATCTGCTGGATGAGCTTGGCAAGGTCGCGACGGTCTACGGCATTCTCGAAAGAGGGCATCTTCTGAAGGAAGCCTCCGAAGAAGAAATCATTAACGCCATGCCGGGCTACGTCCGCTTTATCGTGGACGATACGGCGGCTGCAAAGACGGTACTTGAAAGCATGGGGATCTACAGCTACCAGACGAAGTCGGAGCATATGATCCACGTGCTGGAGCAGTTCGAACGCCGCGACGAAATGCTCGAAAAGATGGTCATGGCCGGCATTCATGTGCACGAGTGTCAGATCATCCGGGAATCGCTGGAGCAGTATTTCATGGGTGTGACGAGAGGAGAAGCGTAAAGGATGAAGCATCTGATTCTCGCGGAACTGTACCGCATGAAAAATTCCAAAAGCCCCCTGATTCTCCTGCTCGCGTGCTTCGGCCTGTCTCTTCTGAACGCCGCCACGAGCGGGCTGATGTTCGGAAATGCGCCGTGGCTCATCTCCATGTACGAGGAAGCCTTCGGCTTCAATCCCTTTGAGGCCGCACTGGGGTCCGGCGCCGGGCCTAATGTGGACAGCATCCGTTCTCTCGCGGATTTCATCAGCGCAAGCAACGGAAATATCGGTATTTTTCTTGTGTTTTTCATCGCCATTTTTCTTCTCCCGCTGAGAAGAAACGGCTTTATCAAGAATATCGCTTCCGAGCACTCGAGAAGCCGGGTTTTCGGGGTGCACGCGCTTCTCGTCCTCGTGTATTCCTTCCTGCTCACGGATGTTTCGGCGATTGCCGTGTCCCTGATGTCCCTCGCGTTTTTCAGGAATCTGCCGATAGGAAACGTCCTCGATATCGCGGTCTATCTCGTAGTGTCGGCGCTTATTTCCGCCGCGATCGGCATTGTGGTGCTGATGCTGACGGACCTCACGAGCCGTCCGATTTCGGTCATTGTCATGAGCCTGATCTACCTCTGGTTTGTATTTCCGCTGGTTTACTCGATTTCCTCGGTTGGCGCCATGTTGCGGCCGAATGCCGGATTCCGCCTTCTGTACATTTCGCTCCCCGGCAATCAGGTCATGCTTACGGCCGGCAAATGGGACACGGTTCTGTCCTCGCTTCTTGTGGTCCTGTTCTACGTCGGGATTTCGGTGCTTCTCGAGCTGACGCTTTTAAAGCGCAGAGACCGAATTTGAAAAAACCACAGAAAGTTTTTCTTTTTGCTTGTCATCGGTAGGGATTCGTGATAAGATATAAATACCTGTTTTCGGACAGGAATAAGGATCGGATTCATTGATTTTGGAGCTTGAAACATCGTGAGAGTAATCGCGGGGTCGGCAAGAAGCCTGCCGCTTAAAACCGTTTCGGGACAGTCAACGCGCCCGACGACGGACAGAATCAAAGAAACACTGTTCAATATTCTGCAGCCGCATCTTCCCGGCGTCCGTTTTCTGGACCTCTTCGCAGGCTCCGGAGCGATCGGCATTGAAGCGCTTTCGCGCGGCGCCGCGTCTGCGGTTTTTGTGGAAAAAAGCCCCGCGGCCGTGCGCTGTATCGAAGAAAACCTTCGTTTCACGAAGCTTTTCGACAAAGCCGCGGTGCTTCGGAACGATGTGTACCTTGCATTGTCTGTTCTGGAGGCCAGGGGAGAAAGTGCTTTTGATATCGTCTTTCTGGACCCGCCCTACGGGCAGAACGACGTGGAAAGGGTTCTCGAGAAACTGGCGGATTCGCCGCTGATCACAAAGGATACGCTGATCGTCGCGGAAGAATCCATCCGTTTTCAGCCGGAGGTCTTAAGCCGGCTTCCGTATGAAATCATCCGTGATAAACGCTATAAAACCAACCGGCATCTGTTTCTTCAAAGGAAATAAACGTTTATGAGCATCGCTGTTTACCCCGGTTCTTTTGACCCGGTGACCTTCGGACATATCGACATCATCCGCCGCGCCAGCATCATTGCGGACCGCCTGATCGTCGGTGTCCTGCATAATTCGGCCAAGACGCCGCTGTTTACGGTGGAAGAGCGCATGGAAATGATCCGGCGCGCGGTTTCGGACATTCCGAATGTGGAAGTGAAGTCCTTTTCCGGCCTGACGGTCCATTTCGCGCGTGAGGAGAAGGCCTCCTTTATGATCCGCGGACTCCGCGCGGTCACGGACTTTGAATATGAGCTGCAGCTTTCCCAGACCAACCGAAAGCTCGCCCCGGATGTGGACACGGTTTTCCTGACCACCAATCTGAAATATGCCTATCTTTCTTCGAGTATTGTCAAGGAAGTGGCCTCCTACGACGGTGATATTTCGGAATTCGTTCCGGATTTCGTAGCAGAGAAAATTCTAGAAAAATATAAATAAAAGCGAGGGATTTTACAATGAGCAACAGAATTGAACAGGTAATCGGCGATATTGAGGAGTATATTGACGGATGTAAAATGCAGGCCTTTTCGAATACGAAGATCATTGTAGACCGGCCTCAGCTTGAGGAGTTTCTGGATGAGCTTCGGCAGTACACGCCGGAAGAGGTCAAGAAATATCAGCGGATGCTCAACAACCGCGATAAGATTCTTTCGGATGCCAAGAAAAAAGCTGCCGAGGTGGAAGACAAGGCGCAGGCCTATGCGGAGCACATGGTGAATGAGAACCAGATCACCCGCATGGCTTATGAGAAGGCGAATGAAATTCTGAAGGATGCGCAGGAGCAGGCGCGTGAAATCCTTGACAACGCCACGGAAGAGTCGAACGCGATCCGTCAGGGCGCTCTCGACTATACGAATTCCATGCTGAACAATCTGCACTCGATCATTTCGGGCACCGTGGAGGACAGCCAGAACCGTTATACGGCGCTTCTTTCCTCTCTGTCCGAGCATCTGAATATTATCGAATCCAACCAGCGCGAGCTGAACGCGGCGCAGGAGCCGGAGAAAGAAAAGGAACCGGAAAACACTCAGCCTTTCTTTGAAACGGAAGCGGATGAGGAGGACGACGATTACGAATAAAGGACCAAATGCGCTGCCGGATATGCGGCACGCGTTTTCAAAGCTTAACAAAGGAAATCGGGCAGGGATTTTTTCTTCCTGCTCGATTTCGCTGTCTGTACGGGGGATTCCATGTCTGAAATGAAGTCGGCCCGGCTCCCGGAGCCGTATCTTGCCAGGATGCGGGAAATCCTCGGAAGCGAATACGGAGATTATCTGGAAAGCTTTGAAGAGGAGAGAACGTCGGGGCTTCGCGTCAACACACTGAAAATTTCACCGGAAGAATTCCGGAAGGTCTCTCCCTTCCCGCTCGAACCGGTGCCGTGGACTTCAAACGGCTTTTACTGCAGGGCGGAGGACCGGCCGGGAAAGCATCCGTACTACTACGCGGGGCTCTATTATCTTCAGGAGCCTTCCGCGATGGCACCGGCCGCGGTGCTTCCTGTAGAGCCCGGCGACCGGGTGCTCGATCTCTGTGCGGCGCCCGGCGGCAAATCGACGGAGCTTGCCGCAAAACTTAACGGAAAGGGGCTTCTCGTCTCGAACGACATCAGCAATTCGAGGGCTCAGGCGCTTCTTAAGAATCTCGAGCTTTTCGGCGTGAAAAACGCGCTGATCCTGTCCGAGGATCCCGTGAAACTCGCTCCGCGCTTCGAAGGTTTCTTTGACAGGATCCTGATCGACGCGCCGTGCTCCGGGGAAGGAATGTTCCGGAAGGAGCCCGCCGTGATCCGAAGCTGGATCGAGCACGGAAACGAGTTCTATGTTTCTCTGCAGAAATCGATCGTACGCTCCGCGCTTCAGATGCTTCGGCCCGGCGGAATGCTGCTGTATTCCACCTGCACCTTCTGTCCCGACGAGGACGAGGAGATGGTCCTGTATATGAAAAAGATCTGTCCCGGCCTGCACGTCGTCCCGATTCCGGAGCGTTTCCCGGGCTTTCAGCCAGGAAGAGCCGATCTTGCCTCGGAAGCTGACCCGGAGCTCTCGCACTGCGCGCGTCTGTATCCGCATAAGCTGAAGGGAGAAGGACATTTCCTCGCGCTTCTTCAGAAAGACCCGGCTGATAACGGAGACTTTCCGCAGAATTACAGCGCCGTTTCCGAAGGCAGGCGTCGTACGCCGAAGCTCTCTTCGGAGACGCTGGAATTCGTTGAAAAGCTTGGAATTCCGGGCCTTGCCGCGGACCGGCTCATCCTGCACGGAAGCCGCCTTCTGATGCCGGCCCTGAATGATGAACAGCTTCTTTCCGGCCTTCGGATTCTGAGAAACGGACTGCTCCTCGGCGAGGAAAAGAAGAGCCGCTTCGAGCCCTCCCAGGCGCTCTCGATGGCCCTGAAGAAAGAAGAATTCCCGGATACGGTGGACCTGCCGGTTTCGGATGAGCGGGTGCTCCGGTATCTGAAGGGCGAAACGCTGAATATTCCGGACTTTGAAACGGCGAAGGACGGCGACGTGCTGATTCTTGCCGGCGGTTTTCCGCTCGGATTCGGAAAGAAGAGCGGGATCCGGCTGAAAAACAAATATCTGCCCGGCTGGAGATATCAGTAGATTGACAGGCCGGTGAAATTGGACTATAATTATCAAGTTATCATTCTAACCCCAAGTTGGTAAAATAGAGGTGTGTATGCCGAAAAAAGGACTGCTGATCGTGATTTCCGGCTTTTCCGGCGTTGGAAAGGGAACGATCGTGAAGGAGCTTCTGAAGCGCTATCCGGAGGAGTTCCGTCTCAGTATTTCCGCGACGTCCAGAAAGCCGCGGGAAGGGGAAGAGGAAGGAAAGCATTACTTCTTCGTCAGCCGCGAACGCTTCCGTGAAATGATCGACGCCGGAGCGCTTCTGGAATATGCCGAGTACAATCAGAATTACTACGGAACGCCGAAGGAGTATGTGATCTCCGAAGCGGAAAATGGCCATAATGTCATTCTCGAAATCGAAGTCCAGGGCGGACTGAACATTAAAAAGCTCTTCCCGGATTCGCTGCTTCTGTATGTGGTGCCGCCGAGTGCAAAGGAACTTTACGAGCGCCTTGTCGGACGCGGAACGGAGTCGCTGTCGGAGATTCACCGGCGCTTAAAACGCGCAGTCGAGGAAGCGGATTATGTCCCGCAGTATGACGAGCTGATCGTCAATGATGATCTCGAAGTCTGTGTGCAGGAAGTCTATGAACTGATCCGGCGCCGTCAGGAGGAAGCCGGAGAGCAGCATGCGATGATTGCCCGCCTGAAAAATGAATTACTGGAAATTACAAAGGAGAAACCTGAATGATCCATCCGTCTTACAAAGAAATGATTGAAAAGATTAACGATACGGCCGTGGAAGGCGATCTTACGATCACCAACCGTTATTCGCTGGTGCTCGCGACCGCAAAGCGCGCCCGTCAGATCAACGCCGGCTCCGAGCCGCTGGTCGACGCCCGTCCGAAGGAGAAGAACCTCTCGGTTGCCGTGAAGGAATTTTACGCGGGCTATGTGCATGTACTCGATCCGGAAGCCGAGGCGGAATATGCGGAGGATGACGGCGAGTATTACGGCGACGATCTGGAGTCGGAGGAAGCTCTTCCGGAAGCAGAGGACGGGGACGAAGCTCCCGCCGTCGATGCGGAAGACGAAGTCGAAGCGGCTGAATCTGTCGAAGAATGAACGAAAGCGTTTTCTTTCTTT
Source organism: uncultured Lachnospiraceae bacterium (assembly GCA_946632055.1). Taxonomy (GTDB): domain Bacteria; phylum Bacillota; class Clostridia; order Lachnospirales; family Lachnospiraceae; genus UBA1267. The sequence goes on along the minus strand of CAMPAR010000029.1, from coordinate 8,399 downwards.
CCCTCGGCTGCGATAAGAATCTGTCCGATTCCGAGCACATGCTCGGCCTCCTTCGGGAAGCCGGCTTCCGTTTTACGGATATGGAAGAGGACGCGGACGTCGCGGTTGTCAATACCTGCTGTTTTATCGGAGACGCGAAGGAGGAGAGCATTCAGGAAATCCTGCGGCTTGCTTCCCTGAAAGAGACGGCGCGCCTGAAGGCGCTCATCGTCACAGGCTGCCTTTCCGAGCGTTATGCCTCGGAGCTCGAGAAAGAGCTTCCGGAGATTGACGGCGCACTGGGCATCGGCTCCTGGGACCGGATCGTTTCCGTTGTCGAGGAAGCGCTTCAGAAGGAGCATCCGCATGTCTTTGACGAAAAGGACCGGCTGATCCACTCCAAAGCGCGGATTCTCACGACCGGCGGCCACTACGCCTATCTGAAAATCGCCGAGGGCTGCGATAAATACTGCACCTACTGCGTGATTCCCTATGTCCGCGGCCGCTACCGTTCGCTTCCCATGGAGGAGCTGACGGAAGAAGCGCGCGCACTCGCGGAAGAAGGCGTAAAAGAGCTGATACTCGTCGCGCAGGAAACCACGCTGTACGGGACGGATCTGTACGGCAGGAAAATGCTTCCGGAGCTTTTACGAAGGCTTTCGGACATCTCCGGCATCGAATGGATCCGCCTTCTGTACTGCTATCCGGAGGAGGTGACGGAGGAGCTGCTCCTTACGATGAAGGAGCTTCCGAAGGTCCTTCACTATCTGGATATTCCGGTGCAGCACTGTTCGGACCGGATTCTTCGACGAATGAACCGACGGACAACGAAGCAGGAATTTGTGGACCGCATCCGCCTGATGCGCGAAATTCTGCCGGATATCACGCTTCGCACGACGCTGATCGCCGGATTCCCCGGAGAGACCGAGGAGGATTTCGAGGAATGCTGCGATTTTGTGAAGAGCATGCGTTTTGACCGGCTCGGCGTTTTCTGCTACTCGCAGGAGGAGAACACTCCGGCCGGCGAGATGGAGGATCAGGTGGAGGAGGAGGTCAAAGTAAGCCGCCGCGACCGCCTCATGCAGATCCAGCAGGAAATCGCCTTTGAAAACGCGGCCGCCATGGAGGGACAGGTCCTGTCCGTCATGGTGGAGGGGCGCCTGGCGGATGAAAAGACGGTGTATGCCGGAAGAAGCACAAAGGACGCGCCGGACGTCGACGGCCTCGTCTTCTTCGAATCCGACTATGACCTGATGTCCGGAACCCTGGTTTCCGTGGAAATTAACGCTTCAGAAGGCTATGATCTGATAGGAGAACTGATCGAATGAATCTTCCCAACCGGCTGACGATTCTTCGCGTCTGCCTGATTCCCGTATTTGTGATTTTCGTCATGCTGACGAATCGGATCGACTGGGCCAAATGGGCCGCAGTCGCTGTGTTTGCCGCGGCTTGCGTCACGGACTTTTTCGACGGAAGAATCGCCCGCAAGTACAATATGGTGACGAATTTCGGGAAGTTTATGGATCCGCTCGCGGACAAGCTTCTGGTCTGCTCCGCGCTCATCTGTCTCGTCTATTTTCACCGGATTCTGCTGGGCGTCGTCATCATCATCGTGGCGCGCGAATTCATTATCAGCGGCTTCCGTCTCGTGGCCGCGCAGCAGGGGCTGGTTCTTGCCGCCAGCAAAATGGCGAAGGTCAAGACCGCCGTGCAGATGATCATGATCATTGTTCTGATTATGAACATTGATCTTGCTTTTTTCCGCGTATTTGAGAATGTGCTCGTCTGGGCTTCTCTTGTTCTGACGATCGGATCGCTTCTCGAGTACCTGATTAAGAACCGCTCGGTGATGAAGGGAGAGATGTGATGATATCAGGGTCAAAAGCCTTCTCGCGCGGCAAGCTCGCTTGCCGGCGGGAGTAAGGCTTAATGACCCGCCCTACATGGAGCACGAAGCGGGGTTACCTCGCGAAAGTGCGGAATGTAGGAGGAGCGCGGGAGCACGAAGTGCGCAGCGCTCCGTATATCATCTTAAACTAATTGGTATAAAAAGGTTGGTAAGTCCATGACAGGATTTCATGAGATTGTTCGGAAAATCAAAGGAAAGGAAAATACGGGCGAACAGCTCGTCCTGTTTCAGCAGGGCGTAAAGAAGGATGCCGGCCGGCTCTCGGAGTGCGATCTTGCGCTTCAGCTTGTGGCGTTTTATGAATCGCTTCTGCAGGAAGAGGCGGATTACCTTCTGCTCGGCGAACTGCGTGACGCGGTTTCGTCGTATCTTCAGGGCGTGCTGAAGCTTCAGGATGCCGTACTTTTGCGGCAGAAGAACAGCCGGCTCATGCAGACGGTTTCCCGTACCATCGACAGCTACCAGCTGGCGGAGTATCTGCTGAACCGCGCGGAACACCGCTTTATCGGCGAAAAAAGCCTTCCGGAAGACTATGCGGATCTTTCCTTTACAGAAGAAATCATGAGCTTCATCTCGATGAAAAAGGATGAGGCGCGCGGACTTGCGCTTGCCGATATTCTGGCGGAGCTTCCCGTGCGTATGACGAAGGAACGCTTCTACGAAACGGTCTCGAACCGCCTCGGCATTTACCGTTCCTCCGATACGGAGGCCCTGGAGGGCATCCTTTCTCAGATTTATCCGGCGGCCGGATTGACGGACGAAGAGGAGGCGGGCCGTTATGCGCCGCTTTCCGAGGTCCGGGAGATTCTCGAGTTTTTCAGTTCCTGCAGTCTCTCAGATATCGAAGAAGCGGATTTCTTCCGCCTGCAGGACAGGCTTGGAGCGATTTCCCGCCGGCTGAATCTGGACTCTGATCTCTGTCATGCGGCGGCGCTCGTTCTGAATGATCTCGAGACGCTGCTGCTCTCTGGAGGCGGAGACACGGAAGCGCCGGAATATCGAAATGCGAAAAGCATTCAGGAGAAAACGGCTTCGCTCCTTCTGAAGCTTCCGGAGCGCGACGAGGCGCTGCTTGAGGAAGTTCTTTCTGAATGCGAAAATCTCGAGGGGCATCTGGAAGACGCGCTCGAGGCCTTCCGCGAAAGCTCTTCCTTCATCGGCGAAGTTCTGGACCGCTGCAGTGAAGAAATTGCCTCGGCAGGACTGGAGGATGCTTACGGAGCCCTTCAGATGATCCGCGCGCTTCGTTCAGACAGTATTTTTGCGGAGGAGCCCGGCTCCGTGCGTCCGCCGGAAGACGTGACGGATGCCGTGTTTGAAGAGGAGTGCGGGAAACTGCTGGCCTCTTTCGCGAAAGTGTTCGGAGCCTCGAAAAAGAGCTATTCCCGTGCGGTGATGGCCAGGGTGCTGTCGATTCTTCCCCCGGTTTTCAAGAGTGCGGAGGAGCTGGAAAACTATATTTTCGCGGCGCTTTCCTCCTGCCGGAGGGCGGAAGAAAAGCTGGCCTGCATTGAGCTTGTCAGATCCATCATGGAGCAGTAAATGAAGTACTGGCGCAGGATGATGCTCGCGCCTTCGCTGGAGAGCGAACGCGCGGCGCTTTACCGAAAATTCCGCCGCGGCAGACCGGCCGGGTCTGTCTGGGTGATTGCGCTTCCGGAAGATACCACGCACCTCATGGATATTTATCCTTACCGGACGCTCCTGCAGAAGCACTACAGGCGCTCGGGTCAGCTGGTGATCGCCGCGGCTTCTTCCAAGGAGGAAGCGGAAGAGCTTTCGGCCTCCATTCTTTACAGCGTTTACCGTGAAACCGGCTCGTTCTCCGTTTCCGGCTGCCTCTTTTCGGCGGGAAAGGAGCCAGGATGAGCCTGTTTCTCAGTATTCTGAAGATCGCCGGGATCGTCGTCCTCGCGCTGATCGCCCTTGTGCTTTTCATCGTCCTTCTCGTCGTTACGCTCATCTTTACGGTTCCCGTGAAATACCGGGGGCGTCTGGAATACCGGGACGACGCGGAGTTTGACATCCGGGTTCACTGGCTTCTGAAGGCAGTCTATGCAAGGCTTGCAATCGGACCGGAAGGGACGACAGAGGAAGTCCGCCTGCTCGGAAAGAACATCGAGCTTGGCGGCGGCATGACGATTGACATGGTCCTCGATATTCTGTTCCCGCCGGTGGATGACGATACGATCGCAAAGGAAAACAGGGAGGATGAAAGCCCCGGAAAGGAATTTGATTCGACCTTTTCACGGGCAGTCGCGGAAGAAGAGGACTTCATCGACGAGGAAGCCTCGCCGGATACTTTTCTCTCGAGAGCGGCGGATCTCTTTCTTGACAAGACGGCCGGAATTCGTGAGAAATACAGGAAGCTGAAAAAACAGAAGCGCTTTCTTCAGCGGGAGCGCACAAAGAAGGCGCTCCGGAAAATTCTGGATTTTGTGCTTCAGGTGATCCGCACCGTTTTTCCGAAGGAGCTTCAGGGAAAACTTCATGTCGGATTCGAAAGTCCGGCGGATACCGGCACCTTTCTTGCCGTATCCTCGACACTGCTTCCGGTGACGAAAGATCATCTCGAGATCCTTCCGGATTTTGAGCAGGAAGCGCTGGAAGGAACGCTTGACTTTTCCACCAGCGTCCGGATCGGCGGACTTGTCGTCGCCGCCGTGCGCTTTATTCTCAACCAGGACGTCCGCTATTTTATGAGGCGAGTCCGTAAATACCTGTAGAGCAGGTTTTAAACCAGGAGGAGGTTTCTTATGGGAGACAATCAGTTTACCGATTCGGTTCAGGCGCTGCTGAAAGGCCTTGACGGCTTCATCTCTGAGCGGACGGTTGTCGGCAATCCGATTACAGTGAATGATACGGTGATCCTGCCTTTGATGGACGTCCAGATCGGCGTGGGCGCCGGCGCTTACGCGGCGAAATCCAACGGAACCGCCGGAGGCATGGGTGCGAAAATGACGCCGACCGCGCTGCTTCTTTTACAGAACGGGGCCGCCCGGATCATCCGCATCAACAATCAGGACGCGGTCTCCAAGGTGATCGACATGGTTCCGGACGTCATTGACAGAATCAAGGCCGGAAAGGTAAAGAAGGATCCCGAAGTCGACGCGAAGGTCGAGGAAATCCTGAAGGAATCCGAAGACGCGAAAGAGGAGTCCTGACACATGAAATTCTGCACACGGCAGGTATAGGGAACGGGCAAAACCGCCGCCGGCCGTGTGTCTTTTTATGTTTTCGTGAAAATATTTCGTCTTTTTCCCTGCGGGAATGCTTCCGCTGAAAGGCCGGAGCTGGTATAATGGGTGCAATGCAGCGAAAAAAGACGGTTGATTTTGAAAATAGTACTTGATTTTTCCGGGAATCTGGTGTACTATATGCTTACACGAACAAATGTTCTATCGGAGGTAGTCATGGATAAAAGCGAAAAACTCAAAGCACTCGACGCCGCCATCGGCCAGATTGAAAAAGCCTACGGAAAAGGATCGATCATGAAACTCGGTGAAGGCACTTCCATGCAGGTGGAAGCAATTCCGACCGGCTGCCTGAGCCTGGATGTGGCGCTCGGCGTTGGCGGCATTCCGCGCGGACGTATTGTGGAAATCTACGGACCGGAATCCTCCGGTAAGACCACCGTTGCCCTGCACATGGTTGCGGAGGTGCAGAAGAGGGGCGGTATTGCCGGCTTCATCGATGCCGAGCATGCACTGGATCCTGTCTATGCCCACAATATCGGCGTGGATATTGATAATCTGTATATTTCCCAGCCGGATTCCGGCGAACAGGCGCTGGAGATCTGCGAGACCATGGTGCGCTCCGGGGCGGTCGATATCATTATCGTGGACTCCGTGGCGGCTCTTGTGCCGCGGCAGGAAATCGACGGCGAGATGGGCGATTCCCACGTCGGTCTGCAGGCCCGTCTGATGTCTCAGGCGCTGCGGAAGCTGACGAGCGTGATCGGCAAGTCCAATGCCATCGTGATCTTTATCAATCAGCTCCGTGAGAAGGTCGGCGTCATGTACGGCAATCCGGAAACCACCACCGGCGGCCGCGCCCTGAAGTTCTATTCCTCCGTGCGTCTGGATATCCGTCGGACCGAGGCCATCAAGCAGGGCGGAGAAGTGATCGGCAACCATACCCGCATCAAGGTGGTGAAGAACAAGGTTGCGCCGCCCTTTAAAGAAGCGGAGTTCGATATCGTCTTCGGCAAAGGCATCAGCCGTACGGCGGATATTCTGGAGCTCGCGTCGAATGCGGGCATCATTCTGAAGAGCGGAGCCTGGTTCTCCTATCATGATGAGAAAATCGGCCAGGGACGGGAAAACACCAAGATCTGGCTGGATGAGCACCCGGAGATTCTGGCCGAGGTGGAGCGTCAGACGAGAGAGCATTTCGGACTTCCGGCCGGAGACGGCGCGGAAAAGCCGGCCGCTGCTCCCGCTGCCGAAAAGCCGGCGAAGAAGAGCTCGAAAAAAGCCGACGCCGATGCCGATGTGGAAATCATTGACGAGGAAATCTGATGGATGACCATACCAACGAAGTGATGCAGGAAGTAGTCCGGCAGGCCAAAAACCGTGCGCTGAAAATTCTGGAATACGCTGACCGGACCGAAAAGCAGCTTCGCGATAAGCTGAAGGAGGGAGAATTCCCTCCTTTTGCTGTCGATGAAGCCGTCGCCTATGTTCAGGCGCTTCACTATCAGGATGACCGCAGATACGCGGAAAACTTCGTCCGGAGCCGCACCGGCCAGAAAAGCAAATATGAGCTTTCAAACGAGCTGCGTCTTCGGGGGATCGAGAGCACGGTCATTGACGAGGTGCTGGAGGAAGCGGAGACGGATGATTCGGAAACCGTAAAGCGGCTTTTCTGCAAAAAGTACGCCTCCAAGGATCTTTCAGATCCGGCGGTATATCAGAAGGCTTTCCGGTATTTTGCGGGGAAAGGCTTCTCCTACGAAGAAATCAAAAGCGGCATCACGCGGGGGATTGAGGAAATGTCCTGAGCGGGCAAAAGCTTGACTTGAAATACCCGGATTCCTGTGGTATAATTATCCTGCTATTTTGTAATTATTCAGCATGAAAAATGCGAAGCATTTCGAATGAGATGCTGAATGAGTACAATGTTATTAAAGTCCTCAGGGAGGTTTGCGCGATGCATAAAACAGGAATCGCAGGCATTCTGTTATCGGTGCTTCTTACAGGCGGCACCGTTTTTGCCGTGGTTTCCCCATCGGTTCTCGCAGATAATGATGAAGCGCTTACGGAAGAAGTCGGACAGATTCCGGAGAACTTTCCGCTGTGCGGTTTTGTAACGGACGGCACGGCGAATATCACAGTATCCATCGAAGCGCTTGACGCCGGCGAGGGCATGCATTATATTTCGGATCTGCTGACGATTTCCGACTCCGTTACGGGCGCTGTTCTGCAGGAGTATCTGCATATTTATGACCAGACGGAAGTGCTGCCGGTGGTTTCTCTGTTCTATGAGGGCGGAATTCTCACCGAGTGTGTGGAAGATCCCGCGAAAGCGATGGTGACGCTGTACCGGATCGGCGACGCTTCCCAGAATTACCGGATTCTCGAAACCGAGTCGGTTTCATTCCTGAATACAATCCGGATGGAGGAAATCCGATCCCTGCAGTATGCCATGACTGCACCGGAAGAAGAATCGTCCGATACCGAAGACGCAGAAAGCTCTGAGGAAGAGTCGGAATCTTCTGAAACTGCCGAAACGGATGCGTCCGAAACGACGGATGCAGAAGCTTCTGAGACGGAGGACGCGGAGTCTTCCGAAGCGGAAGAAACCGTAATTTCCGAATCCGAGGAGACTGAAAGCGCGGATACAGAAGCATCCGTTGATTCGGAATCGGCAGAAACCGAGGCTTCTGAAAGCGAAGAGTCCCTGACGGAGGCTTCTCCTGCACCGGAGGCGGAATCATCCGAGGAACTGCTGACATCCGAGCTGGCGTCAGACGAAGCGGAAGAGACAATGACTTCCGAAGCGGATGAATCCGGCGAAGAAGAGAGTGCTGAACCGGAAGACGCAGAAGCCGTAATTACAGAAGAAGAAACTGCGTCCTCGGAAAGCATTCCGAAAGCCGTAGCTGTAGGTGCGGACGTCGCTGATTCCGGCGATATTGCCGAAACCGAAGCGGCTGTCACGGATATCGAAACGGAACCGTTGACGGCGGAAGAGCCCGCAGATCCTTCGGATGCGGCGGAAAGCGAGGGCTCATCCTTGGATGTGAATTGACTGCCGGAATACAGGCTGTAAGAGGCCCGCGCTCCGGCAGCGCAGGCAGGTGTGGCGGAATTGGCAGACGCGCTGGATTTAGGTTCCAGTGGGAGACCGTGCAGGTTCAAATCCTGTCACCTGCATCTTTTTGAGAAATCTCAAAATAAATCATTGACAAATGATTCCCTTTGTGATAGAATGCCTTTCGTTGGCAAAAAAACATGCGGAAGTGTCGGAATTGGCAGACGAGCAAGACTAAGGATCTTGTGGCAGTAAT
>CAMPAR010000028.1 GCA_946632055.1 uncultured Lachnospiraceae bacterium | reverse complement strand
CTTTTGACCCTGATATCATATTATATCTGAACAGGAAGCGATTTGTCAAACAGCATCTTGAATTTCCGGGAATATTCAGCGTAAAAAATGTACCGTTCCTTCAGATCCTGTGGTAAAATAAGGGAGATCCGACGAGCATTTTCATGAAGCATCAGCGCACGCTGAAGAAAGGAGCGCTCCGCATGACCCGTTCCGAAGAATCCCGAATCCGGGAGGATTATCACAGACTCACAAAGCTTCTCATCGAAAGGAAGCTCACGATTACAACGATGGAGAGCGCGACTTCCGGCCAGATTGCCTCGCTTCTGACCGATACGGAAGGCGCCTCCGCGATTCTTCGGGGCGCCTTTATCACCTACAGTAACGAAGCCAAAATACAGCAGGGAGTTCCGGCGGAAATCATACGCCGCTATTCCGTCTATTCTAAAGAAACCGCAGAAGCCATGGCGGATGCCTGCCGGAAAGCCTATAGCGCCGATATCGGCATCGGCATCACGGGCACCATGGGAAATATCGACCCCGAGAACGCAGAAGCCTCCGTTCCCGGGCGCGTCTTTTTCGCGATCAGCCTTTCTTCGGAAACTCTCGCCTTCGATGTCACGATTTCCCCGCAGGATGACCGTCTCTCCTACAAGCTTGCCGCCGCAAAAGCCGTTGCCAGGAAGCTTTTTGAGCTTCTCGAAAGCCGCTCCTTTTGATCAGGCGCCGGCAGACCGGCAGCCGGCCTTTCCGGATGGAGTAGACTTTTCCCGGTTTTTTATGTTATACTAAGAAAATGCGGATAAATCCGTGTTGCCCCAAAAAGACCTGATTTCCCGACGAAAGACAGGAGAAGCCCATGACCTTCTACAGAGACCGCTATGATGTCATCGTGATCGGCGCCGCGCTCGCCGGCCTTTCGGCTGCGATCGAGCTTGCCTCAAACGGCCTGTCGGTCCTCGTTCTCGAGCAGCAGAATCGGCCCGGCGGCGTCTCCACGAGCATCGTGCGAAACGGCCTTGAGATGGAGCTCTCGCTGCATGAAATGTCCGGAATCGGCGACCCTGAGAAGCCGCTCAGCGCCGGCAGATTCTTTCAGCGGCACGGCATCGACGTCGACTGGCTGCGCGTTCCGGAATGCTACACCATTGTCTTCCCCGATCATGAGATCACGATGCATCCCGGCATTGAGGCCTTCGCGTCCGAGGCGGAGCTTGCCGTCCCGGGCTCCTTCGGGCCGGTTCTTTCCTTCCTGAAGCTCTGCGAGGGCGTCTTCGAGTGCATCAGCGAATTTACTTCTCCGTCCGTCAGTGAAAAAGCCCGGGCCGTGCATGACTTCGACCTGCTCTTCAAAACCGCCGGATACTGCACAGAAGATGTGATGGACAGCCTCGACGTGCCGGAAGAAGCCCAGAAGCTGCTTTCTCCCTACTGGCTCTACGTCGGATCGCCGCTCTCGGATCTGCCGTTTACGATCTATGCGCTTCTCGCCGGGGATTATATCGGCCACGGAAGCCGCATTCCGCTGAAATTCAGCCATGAAATGGCGCTGAAGATGGCGGAAAAGGCGGAGGAACTCGGGGCTGAGATCGAATACCGCCAGAGGGTCCGGAAAATCCTGACGGAGAACGGAAAAGTCTCCGGCGTCGTCACCGAACGGGGCGACCGGATCGCCGCGGACCTGGTGATATCCGGAGCCTATCCTGCGCCGGTCTTCACGGAGATGATCGAGCCGCCCTCCGCGGTTTCGCCGGAAGTCCTGCGCGCCCTGAAGAGCCGTCAGTACAGCTTCACGGTCTTCACGGTGCTTCTCATGCTGGACCGGCCGGCGGAGGCGCTCGGCATCCGGAATTACTGCATTTTCACCGGGGAATGCACGGACAGCGAGCGGATTTTCCATGAGAATCTCGCTTCCTCCGGGCCCTACGAAGCCCTGATCGGCGTCTGCCTCGAGACGGCAAACCCGGAAGCGGTCCCGGAAAACACCTGCTCCTTCTCGATCACCGCGCTTCTTCGGGCGGAAGCCTTTCGGGATGTCCATGCCGAAAACTACGAAGAGCGCCGGCATGAAATCGCAGAGCAGCTGATCGACAGGATGTCGGAGCGGCTTCAGGTGCCGCTAAGAAGCCACATTCAGGAAATCGTCATCGTCTCGCCGGAGACGATCGCGCGCTTCTCCGGATCACCGGCGGGCTCGATTTACGGCTATCGGCACTCGATGGACGACCACATCGTCTCGCGGATTCTCCTCGGAAACACGGATTCCGGGCTGCGGGGGCTGTTCTTTGCCGGCGCGCACGCCTTCGCGGGAGACGGCATGGGACCGCAGATTCTGAACGGGGAAACCGCCGCGAGAGCGGCTCTCGATGAGTGGAAAAAGGAGCACAGCCTCCTGCAGGAAACGCTGCGCGCCATAGATCATAATGAATACGAAGGATCATGAGTATGAAAATCAAAGGATTTCTGGAAGATATCAGCGGAATCAAACGAATCACCAAGGCGCGTCTCGATGCGATCAAAAATGCGCCCGACGGACCGATCCCCGAGGATCCGATCCGTAAAATCGCCGAAGAATGGCACCCGGGCGAGCTTGTGCTCACCGTACAGTCTGTGCGCATGTCCGGGAAAGAGGCCCGGACCTACCGCTTTGTGAAGCCGGAGGGCGGAAAGCTGCCGCTGTTCCTTCCGGGACAGTATCTCGTGCTGACGCTCGACGTCGACGGGAAACCGGTTTCCCGGCCGTATTCGATTTCGAGCGCGCCTTCTGAAGCCCGCCTCGAGAACGGTTTTGTCGAGATTACCGTGAAAAAGCCGCGGGAAGACGGCTTCTTCGCGGACTGGATTTTTCAGCACCTGAATGCCGGGGATCCGGTGAAGGCGCTGATCGGCTGCGGGCAGTTTTACTATGAGCCGCTCCGGGACGCTCCGCTCATCCTCGCGCTTGCGGGCGGCATCGGCATTACGCCCTTTGTCTCAATGGCGCGGGAAATCGCGGCAGGTAAGCTCGATATTTCCATGACTATTCTGTACGGCGCGAACCGGGAGGACGAGCTTGTGCTCTTCGACGAGCTTACCGCACTCGAACAGGAAGCCTCCGGGCGGCTCCGGGTCATCCCGGTCCTCGCGGAGGGCGAGGGCGGCAGCCTGACCGGCCGGACGGTCGAGCAGGGCTTCCTTTCTGCGGATCTCATCCGGAAATATCTCGGGATCGGCGCCGGTGACGCACCGGACACCAGCGTCTTCATCTGCGGACCGCAGGCCATGTACCGCTACCTTCGCGGGGAGCTTGCGAAGCTTGACCTTCCGAAGCGCCGAATTCGCTTCGAGGTCTTCGGACAGGTGAAAAACATTGCCGACTACGAGGGGTATCCCACGGAAGCGCTCGGGAAGACCTTCTCCATGACCGTGCACCGCGGCATCCGGGAGGATGTCATCCCCGCGCAGGCTTCGGAGAGCATCGCCGTCGCCCTCGAGCGCGCCGGCATCCGTCTTGAGACCGGCTGCCGCTCCGGCGAATGCGGCTTCTGCCGCACGAAAGTGCTCTCCGGCTCTTATTTCGTCTCTCCGGAAAACGACGGCCGCCGCGCCGCCGACAAGGATTTTAACTATGTTCATGCCTGTGCGGCCTTCCCGACCTCGGATCTTTCGATCCGGATTCCGATTGCGTAAGAAAAGACTTGACAGAGTCAATCAATTGTGCTAAATTGAATTTGCAAAAATCAATTTCACCAGGAGGCAATGACATGAATATTTATGATTTTACTGTAAAAGCTCAGGACGGCTCTGATGTAGCGCTTTCCGACTATAAGGGAAAGGTTGTCCTCATTGTCAATACCGCGACCGCCTGCGGCTTCACTCCGCAGTACAAGGATCTGCAGGAAATTTACGATGCAGATCACGAGAAAGGTCTCGAGATCCTCGATTTCCCCTGCAACCAGTTCGGCGAGCAGGCTCCGGGAAGCGATGACGAGATCCACACCTTCTGCACCGGCCGTTTCGGCATCACCTTCCCGCAGTTCTCGAAGATCGACGTCAACGGCGAGAACGCGGATCCTTTATACAAATATCTGACCGCGAACACGAAGTTCGAAGGCTTCACCGGCCCGGCGAAGCTCCTGATGAACGGTGTCGCGAAGAAGATGGACCCGGACTTCAAGAACAACGGCAACATCAAGTGGAACTTCACCAAGATCCTTGTGGACCGCGAAGGCAACATCGTCGGCCGCTTCGAGCCCACGGAAAAGATGGAAAAGGTGAAAGAGGCCGTGGAAGCGGTTCTGTAAGGAGAGGCTGATCTGATGAGTGCAGACGTTTTTTATTACAGTAAGGGCGGAAATACCGAGAAAATCGCCACCGCGATGGCGAAGGCGCTCGGTGTCACACCCAAGGATGTAGCCACTGATCTCGTGCGCCCCGTGGATACCGTCTTCATCGGCGCCTCCGTCTACGCCGGGAGACCGGCGCCGGAAGTCAGCGATTTCCTGAAGCGCAATAAAGACAAGATCGGAAAGATCGTGGTCTTCGGTTCCTCTGCGTCCGGAAAGTCCACCTGGCAGAAAATCAGCGCGGCCGGAAAAGACCTGGGGATCACCGTGTCCGATCAGTATTATTCCTGCCCGGGCCACTTCCTCTTCATGCACAAGGGCCGTCCGAATCAGGAGGATCTGGACAAGGCGGCCAAATTCGCCCGGGAGAACCAGTAAAGTCCCTCCCCGCCTTTTTGGCGGCCCGGAACAAAGAAAGCAATGGATAAATACGATTCACTGAAATTATCAAACCAGCTCTGTTTTCCGCTCTACGCGGCCTCGCGCGAAGTGGTGAAGCGCTACAAGCCCTTTCTCGACAGAATCGATCTCACCTATACCCAGTACATCACCATGATGGTGCTCTGGGAGCACGATGAGATCACCTCGAAGGAACTGGGGGAAAAGCTCTTCCTCGACTCCGGAACGCTGACGCCGGTCCTGAAGAAGCTGGAGAAGAAGGGTCTTCTTCGCCGCTCGCGGGACGCTTCCGATGAACGGAACCTCCGGGTTTCCATTACGGACGCCGGGCGCAGGCTGAAGGAAGAGGCGCTGTCGGTTCCCGCGGGAATCGCAGGCTGCATTCACCTCGAAGCGGAGGAAGCCCAGACGCTTTACCGGCTCCTCTATAAGCTCCTCGGCATGAGCTGAAGAAAAAACGAACCAGCCCGCAGGGTCAATCCGATTCTCTGCGGGCTGGTTACTTTTTAATCACTGTTTTTCTGTATCAGACCTTCCGGGGCTTACAGATGGGTTCCGCAGGCGGACACCTTCGCGACGATCCGTCCTTCCGAATCCGTCACGGTCGTCTCCGTGAAGCAGTTCCTTTTGCCGTCCTTCAGGACCCGGCATTCGCTGTAGAGCCGGTCTCCCTTCGGAGACGCGAAATAGCTGATCTCGCTCGTCGTCGTCACCGTCAGCTTCTCCGGCGTATTGGTCGCTGCCGCCAGGGAAAAATCCGCCAGCGTGAAGATTGCGCCGCCCATCACGGAGCCTGCCGCGTTCATATGCCGGGGCCCGACCTCGAGCGAGCACTTCGCATACCCCTCTCCAACCTCCTCAAGGACAATTCCCGCCGTCTTTGTCGCAAACACGTCCTTTTTGAAAAACTCCCTCGCTTCGTCCAGATTCATGATGTCCTCCTTTATGCGCTTCCTTCCCTGCCTCCTGTCAAAGCGGATGCTTTCCTATTTCTCCGTCATATCCGGGATTTCCTTCTCCCCGGGTTCCTTCTTCGCGGCTTCCTGCGCCGCAAAGGCCGCGTTCTTCTGATCCTTCTCTTCGCGGTTTTCCTGCATCCGCTTCAGCACATACTCATGATAGATAATCGTGAGAATCGCTGCAAGCGGCACTGCCAGCAGCATGCCGACCATACCGAAGATCTTGCCGAAAAGTACGATGGCGATCAGGATCCACACGCCCGGCACGCCGAAGCCGTCTCCGTACATTTTGGGCTTCAGCACATAGCTGTCAAACGACTGCAGGACGATTGCGAAGGCGATGAAAATCAGCATCAGCCAGGGATGACCGTTCAAAAGCAGGATCAGCGCGCATAAAGCCCCGCCGATGATCGGTCCGAAGGTCGGGACGAGGTTCGTCACGCCGACGACCATGGAAATAAAAGGAATGTAGGGCATTCTGAGGATCAGCATGAAGATCGCGTTCAGGACGCCGATGATGATCGCATCGATGATGTCCAGCACGATAAAGCGGACGAAGATCTTGTTGCTTCTCGCGAAGAAAGCCGTATGGCTCTCATAGTCCTCCGGCGAAAGATAGGCCCGGCGGAGACGGTTGATGCCGTCCAGAAGCTGATCCCTTCCAACCAGGAAATAGATCATCATGACGAAGCCGATAAAGAAATTGATGAGCCCGTTCCCGACGGATTTCGTTGTGTTGAAAATATCGCCCATATGATCAACAATGAACGTGGTCACATTTCCGAACCAGTTTTCGATCTGCTCGGAAAGGCGCGTGGAATTGATGCCGATCTGCGCCAGGAAGCGCTCCGCGTTCCCGAGATAGCGTTCCAGCGTCGAGCGGTAATTCTGGAAATTGGACACAATGTTCGAGATGCTGCTGCCGATCGAAGGCACGAGAAGCACAATCAGTCCGCCGACGAGAAGCACGAAAACCAGGATCGAAATGATCACCGACAGCATGTGCTTCGGTCCCGTTTTCCGCATTTTCTTAAAGACGCGCTCCTCGAAGAGCTTGACCAGCGGATTCAGAATGTAGGCAAGCACAATGCCGATCATGATCGGAGACAGAATATTGAACAGCGCCCGCAGCGCGTCCAGGAAGAAGTTGAAATGCGAAAGCCCGAGATACAGAACCACCGCGATACAGAGCGCCGCGGTATAGGCCGCCCAGGGCTTTTCCAGAAGTTTTCTGATCTTTTCATGACGCATTCTGCGTCTTTCTCTCCTGTCCATGATTCCGTTTGTCCTTTCAGTCCGCCGGATATTCGAAACGGCGGTTGTTCAGCAGTTCATCCCTGTATTTCCGGATATAATACTGCGCCATCGGAAGATTCTGCTCGGAATAATTGCCGCACTCCTCCGGCTTCGCGCCGGGGATTTCCCCCTCGAAGCCGAGGATGAAGTCGCACATCTTAAGAACCAGCGGGAAAACCTCCTCCGCTTCCCTCTCGCCGAACATCACGAGATAGCACCCGGTCCGGCAGCCCATCGGCCCGAAATACACGATGTTTTCCTTTTCTTCGCTGTTCCGGAGGAAGGTCGCGCCGAGATGCTCGATCGTGTGAAGCGCCGGCATGTCAATAACAGGCTCCCGGTTCGGCGCCGTGATCCGAAGGTCAAAGGTCGTGACAACGGTTCCGTCCTTTCCGTCCTTTCTCGAGACATACAGCCCCGGAAGGAGCTTCAGGTGGTTGATGGTAAAGCTTGCAATTCGTTCCATGGCTTTTCTGTGCTCACTTTCAAAAATTCAAAAGGTGATATTATTATACCACCAACTTCCCTCACTGGAAAGCCCAAATTCACGGGCCTGTTTTCAGAAGGACAGCGCGTGGAATCTCCCGGCGATGCTCATGATAAAGAAGACCAGGAGCTCCACCATGACGATCGTCGCGCCGACCGGCGTCGACAGAAGGATCGACAGCAGCACGCCGAAAAGCGCCGAAAAGCCCGCAAGGATCACGGACACCACGGTGACAGAGCGGAAGGATTTCGCGACGCGCATCGCGGACAGCGCCGGGAAAATTATCAGCGCCGACACAAGGAGCGAGCCTACGAGACTCATCGCGAGCACGATGATCAGCGCGATCATGACGGCGATCAGGAGATTGACCGCCGAGGTCTTCGTCCCGACGGCCTTCGAGAAGTTTTCATCAAAGGTCACGGCAAAGATCCGGTTGTAGAACAGGACGAAGAGTCCCGCGGAAATCACCGACAGCACGGCGCAGAAAACGACGTCGGAAATCCCGAGCGTCAGAATCGACTGGGAGCCGAAGAGCGTGGAGCAGACGTCTCCCGCGAGGTTCGACGAGGTCGAGAAGAGCGCCATCAGGATATATCCGCCCGCGAGCGCCGAGACCGAGATCATGGCGATCGCGGCGTCTCCCTTGATCCGGGTGTTCTGGCCGGTCCGAAGGAGCAGGATCGCGGCGAGCACCGTGAGCGGCAGGACAATCACCATATTGTTGGTGTTTTTCATCAGTTCCGCGAAGGCCGAAAGCCCGTTTCCGAGGAAACTGACCTTCTGGAAGAAGGCCGTGTGCGAGAGGGTCGTGAGCCCGAGCTGCACGACGGAAGCCACCGCGATCGCGCCGAAAGCCACGTGCGAAAGTCCGTCGCCGATGAAGGAAAAGCGCTTCAGGACGAGCGTTACGCCAAGAAGCGACGCACAAAGTGCCACCAGCACCCCGACGATCAGCGCGTAGCGCGCGAAGGGGTACTGCAGATAGGTAATAATGGAATTCATATGCTCTCTTCCTCCTTACATCGGATGCGGGCGCCGCACATAGGGCCTCGTCTTTTCGTCGCCGGGGTTGTGACGGCGGCCGAGCCAGTTGCGGTGGTATTCTTCCGCGGTTCCGAAGAAGAGCTCTTTTCCGACGTAGAGAATATGGCTCGCATATTCCACCGCTGCCGCAAGGTCGTGCGAGATCATCACGATCGTCGTGCCCTCGCGGTTCAGCCTTTCAATCAGGCTGTACAGGTCCGCCGTCGCGGCCGGGTCAAGCCCCGCCACCGGTTCGTCGAGGAGCAGCATCCGGCGGCTCGCGGAAATAGCGCGCGCAAGAAGCACCCGCTGCTTCTGACCGCCGGAAAGCGTGGAAAAGCTTTCCCGCGCGAGATGCTCAATTCCCATGATGCGCATGTTTTCCTCGGCAGCCGCCTTCATTTCCCTGCTGTAGAAGAAGCTCTTCTTCAGCTGCGCCTGAAAGCCGGACAGCACGATTTCCCGGACAGAGGCCGGAAAGTCCCGCTGCACCTCCGTCTGCTGCGGAAGGTATCCGATCAGCTGCGAGGTCAGTCCGTTCTCGTAAACCACGCTGCCGCTCATCGGCTTCTGCAGCCCGAGGATCGTGCGCATCAGCGTGGATTTTCCCGCGCCGTTTTCCCCGATAATGCACAGGTAGTCGCCCTTTCTCACCGTGCAGGAGAGATGCGACACCAGCTCTTTTCCGTCATATCCGAGCGTGAGATCCCGGCACGAAAGCTCCGCCGGCCTCTTCTCTTTCTTTTCCGTCCCTGCGGAACGGTTTTCGTTCATTTCCTGTTTTTCCAGTTCCATGATTCTCCCTGTCTATTGCTGTTTCGCGACCTTCCGGCACTTTTCACAGAGTCCGTAGAAAACCGTCCTTCGCGGATCGATCAGGAATCCGTGGTGCTCGGTGATATGATTCTCAAACAGCGTGATTTCCCGGCATTCCAGATGGATCAGCGCGCCGCAGTTCTCACATTTCAGATGATAGCAGGAGACCTCGTCCGAGTCCCCGCCGACATATTCGAAGCAGGCGCTCATGCCCTCTTCGAACTGGTATTTCTTCACCTGTCCTTCGTTTACCAGGCGCTCCAGCTGCCGGTACACCGTCGTGGTTCCGATCTTCTCTCCGCCGTTTCGGAAGTGTTCGCAGATATCCGCCGCGGTAAAATGCTTTTTCGGATTTTTCGCGAGATAACTCAGAAGCTGCTCGCTCTGTTTGGTCCGGTATCGGTTTTTTTCAGCCATTTCCGCCTCCTGCAAGTTGTGTTTCCCATCAGGACTCCGCCCGAAACGCTTTTTCGCTTTTCGTGCGGTCCAGGATATGAAAACGATTTTCATTTTCGTTTTTGAATTATACGACACTGCCCCCGGGTTGTCAAGGGAAAAGGCGGGAAGGCTGTAATAAAAGCCTGTCCCGCCCCATATTCTGTATGTTTCCGTCAGGAACGTCTGTTTTTCTTACTGCAGCGTCTCGATGCGGTCGAAGCGATCCGCCATGCCGTCAATCGCGGCCTTTCCTGCGATGACGCAAACCGCGGCCTCCGAAAGCGCGGTATCAAGCGTGCGGCTGTAGGCCGCGAGCGCTTCCTTGTCCGTATGCAGGATCTCGCTCTTCTCCCGTTCCCGATCTTCCTGCGTTACGCCGCGGAAGTAGAGGGAGGCCGCCAGCTTTCCGGCGCTCTTCGGGGTGAGAAGCGGATCGGTATTCGCAATCGTGCTGATAATGTATTTGTCGATCGGATCGCCGCTCTTCGCGAAGGCGCGAAGCTCTTCCCCGCAGGCATTATAGGCCTCGAGGCTGCCCTTCGGGTTTGGATCGCGGTAGCTGTAGATCCCGGTATTTCCGGCGTCATCCGCCGCAAGACCCGTTCCGTAGGCGCCGCCCTTGACGCGGATCGTATTCCACAGATAGTTGTAGGTCAGATACTGCGCGGCGACCTCCGCGCTTCCGTTTGCCGGAAGCCCGAGCGCCTCCGTCGATACGCCCTTCGTCGCGAAACCGACTTCCGCCGGGATCACAATCGCGAGCGCTTCCTTCGGAAGGACGCTTCTCTTCGCTTCTTCGATGTCCCCGCCTTCCGGGAAGACGGAAAGGAGCGAAGGAAGGAGCTTCTCATCGCAGTCGCCCGTAATCGATACCGTAAGGCGCTTCTTCGTGAAGAGCTTCCCGGGCCAGGCGTTCATCTTTTCAAGCACTGCAGAACTCTCCGCCTCGAAGCGGCGGTCCAGATCCTGCAGATAGCGCAGGAACAGCAGGCCGGAGAAGCGTTCCTGAACCGCGGCCGCCGTCTGGAAGGAGGCGATCGCGTGCCGGTATCCGAAGCGGTTTCCGGAGCCGATGACCGCCTGCTCCATGCCGAATCTTGCCTGCTTCAGCATGTTTCCGACATATTTCGCGTCGTCCGCGCGGGAGGAAAGAAGCACTTCCTTCAGGATCCGCACCGCGTCCCCCGCCTTATCTTTCAGGAAGGACAGGCGCACCGAGAGATAGTCCTTCTCCTCGCGGGCCTTTCCCTTCTTCCCGAAGACAACCGGCGCCGCCGCGAATACGCCGAGGTTCGCCTCGATTTCACTGCGGATGCCGAGAATGTCATAGTGCTCCGTAGGAAGCTGCGCGAGGAAGGAGGAATAGAAGGAAAGCTCTGAAAGCTCCTCCTCCGGAATGTCCGCGAGCGAAAAATACAGGTCAAGATAGGTGATTCCGTCCGTATCGTTCGGCTGCAGGAGCACGGTCACGCCGTCCTCCTCCTTCACTTCCTGCAGAAGCTTCGGCAGCGTCTCCGGAATATCGGACAGGCTCAGCATCGGAAGCGATGCGAGCTGCTCCTCGGTGTCGGGCGTATTCTGCCGCTCCCGAAGACGGCGGAAGGTCTCGATGACCTCCTCCTTCTTCGCGCGGTCCCAGTCCTTCGTCTTCTCCCTCACGCGGCGCGCCTCCGCTTCTGCCTTCTCCTTCCCGAGGGTTCTTGAGGGCGTCAGGCAGAGCCGGGCGTGGTGCTCGGACTCAAGGAGGGCTTCCCGGATCAGCTGTTCGAGGTAGCCTTCTTCAATCTTCTCTCTCATCGTACGGTAGAGATCTTCATACAGGAGGTTCTGCATCGGATCGCCGCCGTACAGCCAGGAATCCAGCGAGCTCATCGCGTAGACGAGGCCCTTCGGAATGCCGCCGAAGTCCTTCTCTCGCGTCGTGAATTCAATATTATTGAGGACCGCGTATACCCGGGTGCGGTCGAGTCCCTTTTCCGCCTGCTCCCGGAAGACGCGCTGGATCGTCTCATACACGCGCTCCTTCTTTTCCATCGAGGTGTTGTCGACCGTGATCATCACGAAGGGCTGCTGCATGCTTTCATTGTAGGTCACCATCGAGATGTCCTCGGCAAGCTCCTCCTCGAGGATCGCCTTCTTTAAGGGCGCCTCGTTCGAGCCCGTCAGCACCGAACCGATCACGGAAAACGCGAGACCCTTCAGGGTATCCGTATAATCGCCGTAGACGTAGCCCTCGGCGAGGAGCACCTTGTTCTCCTCCTCGTCCTCTTCCCCGATTTCGTAGGAAAGGACCTTCTCCTCCGGCGCGACCGGCTGCTGGTACGGAATCTCCGCGTTCACTTCGATGGTGTCGAAATCGGAGAGATACTCGTCGATTTTTCCGAGAACGGCATCGGTATCGATGCTTCCGTCGAGGAAAATCCGGGCGTTCGAGGGATGATAGAAGCGCGCGTGGTTCTCAAGATATTTCTCGTAGGTCAGATCCGTGATGAATTCCGGATTTCCGCCGGAATCATAGCCGTAGCAGTTGTCCGGGAAGAGAAGCGAGGTCAGCGCTTCCTCCTGCAGCGAGTCCGCCGAAGCGTAGGCGCCCTTCATTTCGTTGAAAACGACGCCGTTGAAGACGGGCGTGCCTTCCGGATCCTCCAGCTCATAGTGCCAGCCCTCCTGCAGGAAGGCGTGCGGATCCTTCACGGAAAGGGGATGCAGCACCGCGTCCAGATAGACGTCCATCAGGTTCAGGAAGTCCTGGTCATTGCGGGAGGACACCGGATACATGGTCTTGTCCGGGAAGGTCATTGCGTTTAAGTAGGTCTGCAGCGAGCTTTTCAAAAGCTCCACGAAGGGCTCGCGGACCGGATACTTTTCCGAGCCGTTCAGCACCGAGTGCTCCAGGATGTGGAATACACCGGTATTGTCCGACGGAATGGTTTTAAAGGTGATGGAAAAGGTCTTGTTCTCGTCCTCCCGGTCGAGCCAGATGAGATCGGCGCCGCTCTTCTCATGCTTCATGCGCACCATAACGCTTTTGATCTCCGGGACCTCGCGAACCTCGGTCACGAGGAAGCCGTGCACTTTGTCGTTTACTTTCATAAGGAATTCTGTCCTTTCTTACTGATCATGGAATACTGCCAGCTATTTTACCAGAACCCGCCCGTATTTTCAACTTGTATTCCCATGGAATTTCCGCCGCCCGGAAAAAAGGATGTCCTCCTTAGATCTCCTGTGCCGCGTTATTATGTTTTTCTTCCGAAAAAATGCCTAATCCACACATCGTTTCTCTGAAGAAAACTGGTACTAATTCGGGGATTGATTTTTTTCTGTTTTCTGATAATATGCCACTTAGAATCAGTTCTGCCGGAAAGCACGGAAAATTGGTTCCGGCAGGCTACCCACTGGCAACACATGCATTTCCCGAAAGGAAAATTTTTGAATGACTGGAAAACTGAAAATCAACAATCCGCTTCGCGCGCTGTACGATGAAGCGGATCTTCCGCAGATCATCCGCCGGAGTCTGAATTTTATTCTGATCGGCAACATCTGCGGCAATGTTCACGGCATTATCTGCGGCGGCGGCACGACGGCCATGGTCGGACTGGCAACCTCCATGGGCGCAAACGACCTCACCTTCGCCATCCTGACAGCCATTCCGCAGGCCGCGGCGCTGATGCAGATTCCCTTCTCGATGCTCGTCAACCGCACGCACAAGCGCAAGAAATACATGCTGACGATCGGCCTCTTCTCGCGTTTTTTGTGGATTCTGTTCGGTCTGATTCCGTTCATCGTGCCGAAGGGCGTCACCATCAATTACCCGCTGTACACGCTGGTTTTCCTGCTCGGAATTTCCGCCTGCTGCAGTGCGGTCATCAACCCCTGCTGGTTCCCCTGGCTCTCCGATCTCGCGCCGGATCAGATCCGGTCGAGGTGGCTGTCCGTCCGGGACGTCATCATGTCGGTCGTGAATATCCTCGCGGGCCTTCTGATCGCCTTCCTTCTGGACCATCTGCCGCCGGAAACCAAGTATGTGATCATCTTTATCCTCGGCGGAACCGTCGGTATGATGGATATGATTTCCTTCGGCTTCTGTAAGGAGCAGTTCACCGCTCCGCCGAAGAAGCTGAAATTCTCCGAGGTCATCGGCGATATCCTGAAGAACCGGCCCTTCATGCGCTTCATGATTTTCTGGACTGCCTGGTGCTTTACCGCCAATATGTCCGGTACCTACATGAGCCCCTATTCCATGAACGTCATGGGCCTGAACTTCACGCAGATCATGATTTTCGGTACGGTCGCCTCCTGCATCGCCGCGATTTTCACGGTGCAGCGCTGGGGCCGCGCGCTTCATCACTACGGCTCCCGGAGCGTCATGCTGGTGTCCTGCATCGGCGCGGCCATCACGCCGATCTTCTACCTGCTTTCCTCGCCGGGCAATATCTGGCCGACGCTGCTGCATAACTTCTTCGGCGCCATGTTCTGGTGCGGCTCGAACCTTTCGGCCAACAACATGCAGCTTTCGATCAGCGCACCGGAAACCCGTCCGTCCTATATCGCCGTATTCTCCTGCGTGACGGCCCTTCTCGGCACCACACTCGGATCCCTCGCGGCCGGCGGACTTCTCCGGGTCTTTGAAGCCTCCGGCATCTTCACCGGCTGGTTTGACCGATACAAGATGCTCTTCCTCGTGGCGACGATCCTGCGTCTTTCCGCCGTCCTCGTGCTGGTACCCCGCATGGAGAACGACCGGAACGCTACGCCGAAGGACCTCATCCATGCGATCCTGCGGATCCGGAAATAAAAAAGATGCCCCCGTTTAATACGGGGGTTTTCTTTTGGAAGGCCTCCCGCATTCTCCGGCCTTATGCTGTAAATCACCCCACCCGTTCCGGCTTGACATTCTCTCCGATTTCAGATACGATAGTATGGATGAAATAATCCGGAGGACAAGATCAGTTCCATGAACTTTTACAAAGATCATTATGATGCCATCCTTATCGGCGGGGCCCTTGCGGGCCTGTCTTCAGCCATTCAGCTCGCGGAAAGCGGCAAATCGGTGCTGATTCTGGAGCAGCACAATCTGCCCGGCGGGATCGCCACAAGCTTCGTCCGCGGCGGAGTGGAAATCGAAGCCGCGCTGCATGAAATGATGGAAATCGGCGATAAAAACGACCGGCGGCGGATCCGTAAGGTCCTGGAGTCGCACGGCGTTGAAGTGGACTGGCTGCCCGTTCCGGATGCCTACCGGCTGATGCTGCCGGGGCTTGATAAAACCTTCCATCCCGGCTTCGAGCGCTTCGCCTCGGAAGTTGAGGAAATCTGCCCGGGCTCGAAGGACCTCGTGCTGGAGTTCCTGGAATTCTGCCGGGAGTGCTCGGAAAGCGCCACCTCGCTTTCCGACGAGATGAAAAGCGTGCTGCATATCCTGCGGCACCATCTGCCCTTCGTGCGCACGCTCGGCTATTCGGCCGGCGAAGTCATGGACGCCTTCCGTCTTCCGGATAAGGTGCGGGACATTCTCTCGCCCTACTGGGTCTACGTCGGTTCCCCGATTTCGGAGCTCCCGTTCACGGTCTACGCGGTCATCATGAACGAGTACATCGGGCACGGCGCCTTCATTCCGAAGAAGACCAGCCACGAGCTCAGCCTGAAGCTTGCGGAGCGCGCGGAGGCTCTCGGCGTGCAGATCGAGTACCGCCAGCGGGTGTCGAAGATCCTGGTGCGGGAGGGTAAAGTCACCGGCGTGCGCACGGAGCGCGGCGATGAAATCCGCAGCTCTCTCGTCATTTCCGGCGCCTACCCGCATACCGTATACCGTTCGATGATCGAGCCCGCATCTGAAGTGCCCCAGGAAGCGCGAAAAATGGTTCATTCGCGGGTGATGAATCTCACCGCATTCTCGGTCATCATGATCCTCGATCAGCCGAAAGAGGCCCTGAATCTCGCGGATTACTGCTATTTCAACGCCGGGTCCATGGATTCCGACCATCTGTATGAAGAAATGAAGAAGCTTCACGGGGAGCGCTACACCGCCTCGATCTGCATGAACGCGGCGAATCCGGGATCGACGCCGGATGGGACCTGCTCCTTCAGCATCACGATGATGCCGCGCGTGGAGGCCTGGCAGGGCGTCCGGCCCGAGGACTATGACGCGGTCCGCCACGAGCTCGCTTCGGAGCTCATCGACGATATCGGACGCCGGCTCGGCATCAATTTCCGGGAGCACATCCTTGAAGTCGTGATCGAGACGCCCGTCACCTTCGCGCATTATGTCGGCTCTCCCTACGGCGGCGTATACGGCTACAAGCATGCGATGGACGATCACACGGTCGCGCGTACGATGAAGCCGGAGGCGGAGGCTTTCATCTCGGGGCTCTACTTCACCGGCGCACACGGCGCCGGGGGCGACGGTATGGCGCCGGTCATCGGAAACGGCTTCCATGTGGCAAAGCGGATTCTCGGCAAATAAAAAATGAGACAGGTTCACAAAGAGCCTGTCTCATTTTTTTATTTGCGGCGCCCTTATGCGTCCGAGCGGGAATAGGCGTTTCTCATGCCGCAGCTTGCGGTATACAGCACCTTGTCCAGAAGATCGGAGGTTTCGGCTTCCGCCATATCGGAGATCTCCTGATTTCTTTCCTCCAGGAAGGCTTTTGCGTCCTCCGGCCGCTCCGAAAGGTAGCTCCGGTCGCTGTTCAGGAGCATCCGCCGCCCCTCCGTCATAGTCTTCAACCGGTAGCGCTCAATATGCGAGGCGCACTCGGAGAAATGCGCGTCGGAAAGCGCCGCGATGATCCGGTTCGCCCAGTAGAAGCTCTCCGTCGAAACCTTCTTTTCCGTCTCCGCGAAATACGCGGGCGTTTTCGTCACATGGACATAGAAGGGAAGGATCGTGTTGAAGACGTTGCTTCCCATTGAAATCCACTGCACCGCCGCGAGGACCCGCGGAAGATCGGGACGGATCACCGTAAGCCCGAGGAAGTTATTGCGGTTCACCGCGATGGAGCGGAATCTGCCCTTTTCCGCGGCTTCCCCGTATTTTCCGTAAGGATCGTAGGGCGTTCCCTGATAATGCGAGGAAAGCACGTATTTGACGTCCTCCACGGTGATTTTATGCTCGGGAACGAGGCACCAGGGAAGATCGTCCGATTCCGGCGTGTAATCCGCCTCCGGTCCGTCCCAGACAAAGCTCTTCGGGTTCAGGAAGCGCTCCATCACCCAGGCCCGGGGCGTGTTGTAGCTGTGGTCGGAATCCTCGCGCGATCCAAAGGCCGCACGCACGTCAAAATCCGTTTCGTAGGAGAGATCCGGCTCTTCGCCGTCTTCATTCATCCTCAGATCCAGATGATTCTCCCGGATGAACTGCAGAAGATCGGAGGAGCACATGAACTCCGTTTCCTGCCCGAAGGCGTCCCGGAAATTCAGCGTATCGATGCCGAGCTGGTTCGGGATCACCGCGTAGCACTCGTCCGGCACACGGCGCGCGATCCAGTGATGACCGCCGATGGTCTCCATCCACCAGACTTCCTCCGCGTCCTGGAAGCCGACGCCGTTCATTTCATAGGTGCCGAATTCTTCCAGAAGGCTTCCGAGGCGCTTCACGCCGTCTCTGGCAGAGCGGATATACGGAAGGACGATCGTGAGGAAATCCTCTTCGCCGATGCCGCCTTTCACGAGCGGGTCCGCCGCCAGAACACGCGGATTCGAGGTGATCGTTTCGGTCTCGGACATCGCGACGTTCAGCTCGTTCACGCCGCACTCGCCCCAGATGCCCTCATCCGGGAGGGCGTTCGGCACCGCCGTATAGCGGAGCGGATTCGCGGGAAGGTCGATTTCCACCTTCGAAATGACCGAGCGGTAACGGGACTGCTGCTCCTCCGGATTCACGACAATCCATTTCTTCGGGGTAAATTCCCCCGCCCCGGAATCTTCATTCCGGGCCATCATCGTGCTTCCGTCGGCGCTTGCGTATCTGCCGACCAGAATGGTTGTGCAGGCCATTTACTGATCCTCCCCCGTCTTTTTAACTGCCTTTTTCCGGGACTTCTTTTCTTTTGCTTCCGAAGGAGCCGGCGTCTCAGCGGCTGCCTTCTCCGCGGTCTTCGCCGTGCTGTTCTTTCTTCTGCCGCCGCTCTTCGCGCCGCGCTTCTTCGCCGGAGCTGCCTCCTGCTGCTTTTCCGCGCCGCTTTCCTGCGGCTTTACATCCTCGGCCTCCGGCTGCTTTACCGCTTCGGCTTCCGGCTGCTTTACGGCTTCCGCAGGCTTTTCAGCCTCGCTTGTCTCAGGCTTGGCCGCTTCGGTCTTCACGGGCTTTTCCGCCTCGGTTTTTTCAGCCTTTACCGCTTCTGCTTCCGCAGGCTTTACAATCTCCGCTTCCGGCTGCTTCACGGGTTCGGCTTCCGGCGCTTTCACCGCCTCGGCTTCCGCGGGCTTCTCCGCCGGCGTTTCTGCGGGCTTTTCTGCCGGCTTCTCCGCGGCCTTCTCAGCCGGTTTTTCTGCCGGCTTCTTTTCCGTCTCCGGCTTCTCCGTAATCTTCACGACGCCGTCCGCGCGCTTTTCATAGTGCCACTGGGGACTGTCCGTCCGCCGCTCGAATCTCGACTGGGGCATGCCCGGCTTTTCCTCCGCCTTCGGAGCCTCCGGCGCGGGGCTTACCGTTCCCTTCTTGTCCGACAGGAGCGGCTTGATCGCGGCGTAGATCTCGCTGGCGCGCTTGTTGTTACTCGACGGAAATTCCTTCATCAGCGCGTTGTTGATGCCCTGCTTGGTCTTGTACTGCAGGATCATCTTCACAACCTTGTCAACGACGTCCTTGTCCCGCACCAGCGGCTCGACCTTCGCCTTCAGATCATTTTCGATCTTCTCCTCGTCAAGCCCGCTGACATCGATCACCTGCGCGATCGAGACACCGCGCTTTTTCCAGTAAGTGACCGTATTGCCGTAGCCTTTGTCCTTGCTGACGATGTAGAAATTCACCGCCTGGTCCTGCATGTCCCGGATCAGGTAGCCGAGCTCCGTCACAAGCTGGAAGTCCAGCGCGTTCTTCGTACCGACCTCGACCTTTTCATAGATGACATTCGCCCGCGTCTCATTCAGTTTCTGATGAAGCGAGAAGGTCATCGTGTCCGCGTTTTCGCTGTAAAAAATGCTGACCACATCCTCTTCGGACATCTTCACGATGCCGTCGAGGCCGTGGGATTTCACGTTTTCATAATCTACCAGATAGTAATTCATTCAGTGTCTTTTTTCTTTCCTTTCCGGATGTTCCGGCATTATCCCAGAATCATCAGTTTCGTTCCGCAGTTCATACAGAACCTGGAACCCTTTGAATTTTTGGTGCCGCACTCGGTGCAGAAGACGAAATCCTGCGCCGCGAAGCTGACCGGTGCAGCCGCGGGAGCCGCCGGTGCGCCCTGTGTGAACGGGGCCGCCTGCTGAGGTGCCTGAACTGCCTGCCGAGGCTGCGTGTATACCTCGATGCCGCGCTCGAGGTAGGCAAAAACGGCCTCACAGTTCTGACGGTTCTTTCCGTAGTCCACGAGCTGCGTCGGCATCCCGCATTCCGAGAGAATATGCACATCCGTGCCCGCGCCCATCGGACGCAGCGTGATCGTGATCTTCTCGCCGTAGGATGTCATCGTCATCCCGTGAAGCACCCGGAACCACACGCGTCCGTCCGCTTCCGGATTCTCGGACTTCAGCGACACATTCAGACCGCCGTTATTGATGTCCCTGCATTTCTGCAGGAAATACTGCATCGGGACATTCGGATAGGTTTTTCTGTTTTCCGCTCTTCTTGCCATAATGACTGCTCCTTTCTGACTGAGGCCCGCTTACCTGCGGGAATATTGTAAAGGACAACGGCGCTTTTGTCAATGACCGCCCGTTTTTCAAAAGATCTGCAGGGGCTCTTTCCTGCCCTGCAAAGCTCGTAATTTACAGCTCAGCGCTTCTCGATGCGCACGCGTCCCTCATGAATGCTCTTCCGGAAGAAATCCTTCACCGAGCACCCGGCACGGCCGCTCGAGGCGCAGGCGCAGGCACAGGCGCAGGAAGACGCGCAGGCGCAGGAGGATGCGCACGACGACGCGCAGGACGAACGGTGCGACGATCCCGAGGAACGGGAGGACCGGGACGATGTGGAATGCCTCACCGGGATATTGACGACGCTCACATGGATATAGGTATTCGGAGAACTGCCGTAGCGGTAGGTGCCGTTTTTCGTGTACTGCTCCGGATGCTCGATCTCCTTCTCCTCCACGATTTCCTTGCTCTTGATCATGCTCCTGCCGCAGTAGGGACAGCTGTCCTTTCCCTCCTGACGGACCGCGCCGCAGCTCGGACAGTTCGCGAAGTACTCGATCTTTGTCCGCGTGATTTTCTTCTCGGTGGCGGCGGAAGATCCGAAGCCCCTTCCCCGCGTGATCCAGCGGATGAACAGCACGAAAAAGACCACCGGCGCGGCAAAGAAGCCCATGCTGACTACGAAGACCACAAGCCCCCCGAGGAGTTCCCCGAATTCCCGCACATAGGACTTATGGCTGGGAAACGTCGGATCGCCCGAAATATCGCTGTCACCGCCTGCCGCTCTTCCTTCCTGCTTTTCCTCGGAGAACACGAAGGCGTCGTTCGGATAGGTCACGCTCATTGTATACCGCTCGCCGGCGGAAAGCGAGCTTTCAAAGGTGAGATAGCCGCCGTCGTTCACGCAGTCCGGCTGCCAGGCGCCGGCCTTCTCCGCGTTCCAGCGGATGACGAGCTTGTCCACATCGATACCGTCAAACCACGCCGGGGTGAAGGTATAGACCGTCTCGCCCGCCGTGTATTTGTCGATCTGGTACATATAGTCCTGCACCATCGAGAATTCCACGGCCACCGTCTCGCCCGCATAGTAGGAGCGGTCGAGATACACCGCAAGGGAATCGCCCTGATCCTCGATATGGTCGATCGTCTCCGAACGCGCCTGAATGTCCGTGTGATGGCTGTTCGGAACGCCGATGTCCATCCATTCCAGCGGTCCGTAGGCCTCATCGTCCAGAACCTTCCACTCGATCCGGTAAACCATGTGCAGCGAGGCGTCCTCGCTCACGTTGACCGTCACCGCGAACTGCAGGATTTCATCGGTCGTCACCGCCTTTGACGGCAGCCGAAGCCCGAAAATTCCTGCAAAAAAGAGCAGTACCGACAGGAGAATTAATAACCGTTTTTTCATCAGCAGGTCCTCCGTAAGGGGCATTCGCCCGTCATTTCCGCCGAATAGTTCCTTCGCTCCGTACTCTTCATGCTCTCCCAGATGCTTTCCCAGCTGTCTGAAAGCATGTTTCCGAGCGGTTCCTCCGAGAGCCAGCTCTGGCACGGCACCACGTTGCCGCCTGGGGTGACGGCCATGTTCGACAGGCAGGCGCCGCAGGACGGCGCGGGGATGTTCAGCTCCTCAAAGACCTCATCCGGAATCCAGCCGGGCGAGGTGAAGGCGATCTCCATCCCGTTTTCATGACAGTACCGGACCGCGCTTCGCAGCACTTCTTCCAGCTCCTCCCCGGTCAGCTGCAGCCGTTCCGAGGCTTCGCCCAGGGCGTTTCCCGTCGTGATGAGACCGGAGCAGGTGACGTAGATCACGCCCTTCTCGTGCAGGAATTCCAGCGTGCTCAGGTAGTCGCGGTTCAGCGTGCAGAGCGGCGTGTTGATGCTGACAGAGAGGCCGGCCTTCAGCGCGTTTTCGATGCCGCTTACCGTTTTCTCAAAGCCCGCCGCGCCGACCAGCCGGTTGTGAATCTCAGCGTCGCTGGAGTAGAAGGTGATCTGCACACTGTCAAGCTCCGCCTCCCGGAGGCTCCTGCAGTAGTCCTCCGTCAGCCGGATTCCGTTCGTGTTCAGGCGGGAAATGAACCATTTCGCGTAGGAAATCAGCTCGAAGAGATCCTCCCGCATTGTCGGCTCGCCGCCGGTGAAGGTCACCTGCGGGATTCCGATCCTGCGGCACTTGTCCAGGATCTTCTTCCAGTCCTCCGTGGAAAGCTCCGCCTCGTCCGAATGCTCCTGTCCGGCCGCATAGCAGTGCACGCACTTCTGATTGCAGTGCCAGGCGCCGTTCTTCGTCATTGCGCTGACCATGAGGTCCATCCGGTGCGGCGCGTTCATGTATTCGGCATAGTCCCCGATGCTCATGTAGTGAACATCCGTCGTGACCTCTTCCCGGTACGCGATCTGCCGGATCGTCTGATAAATGGTCTCAATATCCTCCCGGATCCGCTTCTTGGTAAAAAAGGGAATGATCCCCTTCACATTCCTGGCGGTTTCCTCCAGAATCCTCTGAATGTCCGCTTCCCCGATCTGCCTGCCGTCGTACTCATTGGTCTTCCGGATCATTTCCGCGAGAATCACCGCCCAGGCGAAATTCACGGGCACGATATCGGTTCCGTTGATGATCGCCGCGCTCGGATTCAGCGCGTTTTCCTCCTTTTTCGGCGGAATCAGGTGGATCCGGATCGCGCCGGGGCCATCCGGATTCAGCGTGGTATGGAGAACCTCGTTGAAGGTCGAATCCATGTACGCCTCGATCCTTTTCGCCGACCGGGTCTTTTGAAATAGTTTCGGTACGGGAATCATACTCCTCTCCCCCTTGAATCAGTTTGATTGAACGGTTTTTCGCCGGCTTTTCATGATGCGGATAAAGTATCCGCCCGCGCTTACAGCCAGTTTACCATAAAAAGGCGTACTTCGCAAGTGGCGCACCCTCCGAATCGGCGCCGCCGGAATCCTGAAGGCCTTCCGGCTGCCTGAGAAAAGGGGGCTGACTCTGCGTCAGCCCTCTTTCTTTTCTGCTTCGTAGTGTGCGCGGAGTTTCCGGAAAGCTTCCTCCACCTGTTCCATGGTCACGTCGTGGCAGTTGATATGGCAGACGAGATCGTTGAAATCCGTCGTGATGCCCCGTTCCCGGAACTCTCCCATGGTGCGGTTCCGGTGATTGTGCCAATATTCGATCATGCAGCGGCCGATGAGAAGCACGTGGTCCGTCGCCTCCGAATGATTGTCGCGCCCCCGGTAGATGGACTGATTCGAGGCCAGAATCCGCAGGAAGGCGAGCTCCTCATCCGTATGCCTTGCCACGAATTCCCGCGCCAGCGTCTCGCACTTGTGGCAGAGCACGTTTTCCTCGTGGAAGGCCCTGAACAGCCGGTCCTCCGCGATCGGACAGCCCGGGATCCAGGTTCCCATGTTCCTGTATTTCTCCTGGATACAGTCGCCGACCAGGATGCAGACCTCCTTGCGGTCCTTTTCATCGATCTTCCACTCTCCCGGTCCGTACACGATGTCGGTCTCCCGGTTGATCGTCGAGGGATCGCTGAAGCGTCCGAGCGTCCCCTGCGTCAGGCTGATGCAGCGGGAGCAGGCGCCGAGATCGTGCATGTGAATCCGGTCGTCCGTCACCTCGGCGATCTGTTCGCCCGGAGACATGAAGCGGACCTTCGCTTCCTCAAGGCTCATTCCGCGGAAGTTCACATAATCGAGGTTGGCGTTTCCAAGCCCGTACTCGTCGCACCATTCGAGATAGCAGACGCGCGGGTTCTGCTCCATCACATGCGCGCACACGACGTCCACCGCCACCGCGTCGTCTCCGACGATGATCCGGTTCGCGTAGCGCGGATGGTCAAAGCGGGAGCCGCCCGCAATTCCTTCCATGCCGATCCGCCCGTCGATAAAGGTCAGATCGGGCTTCCGGACGCGCGCGATATCCACAAGGCTCTGCTCGATTCCGTGCATCCTGTGCAGCTCGCGCCGGTCCAGCATGGACACGAGTCCGAAGCTGTTCTTGATGCCGCCGGTCACGCAGACCGTATCATGATTCTTCAGCACGCCGAGCGAGATGAAAACGTCCGCCTCGACGACCTTCTTCGGCAGACGGACGACGTCCAGCACCATGGCGTTTTCCACCGGGTACTCTCCCCACTCGTCCTGCTCGAAATCCACGAGCTCCGCGCCGTACTCCTCGCACATCACGTCCCAGCCGTGCGAATGGAAATACTTCGCCATCTGGCCGCCCTGTCCGGTATTCTCACCGACCATGATATGGCCCGGCTCGCATTCCTCCCGAATCAGCTCGAGCAGTTTTTTCACGAAATCGATATCCGTCACGCCGCCCGTAATGGCTTCCTGTGTGGCCGTCAGATTCGGCTTGATGAATACGCTCTGTCCGGGTTTGATGAAATGAGCCAGCCCGCCGAGCGCGTCCGTGCTCCTTTTGATATTTTTCTTCAGGAGTCCGTTGCCGGTCCCGATGTAGACGTTGCTGAATTTCCGGATCCTGAGTTCAGGTTTTTTCCTGGGTGTTGAATCCATGCTGAACCTGCTCCTTTCATGTGTTATTTAGTTTTTTCCCGCACCAGTTCAGTGCCCCCGGCACTGAATATCGTTAAAGGACATCATAACACATTCCAATCCGTTCGTAAATCAGCTTTTTGTAATTGTTCAG